>CAYJUT010000001.1:0-50892 GCA_964373415.1 uncultured archaeon
TTATTTCAGCATCTTCCTCATTTTTTCCAGCGGTCGCGTGTTTATTACTGAGCCTTTTGTCGCCCAGCCGCGGCGCGCTGTTGCTATTCCTATGCGCATATGCCTCAGCTGGTCAGCACTGTGCGCATCTGTATCTATCGATAGCCTGCATCCTGCTTCAACTGCCGCTTTGACATTGACATCATTTAAGTCAAGTCTATTGGGCTGCGCATCTATCTCTAAAACTGTGCCAGTTTCCTTTGCCCTCTCCATTATTTTTTCCATGTCGAGATCTGCACCCTCACGGCTATCGATGAGCCGGGCTGTTGGGTGCGCAAATATATCGACATGCGGATTTTCCATTGCTTTTAGCACGCGTTCCGTAATCTTTTCTCGTGGTTGTTTCAGCGCCGAATGCAGCGAAGCAAGTACTATGTCAAGACTTTTTAGCGCGCCATTATCGATACCAAACCCACCATTAAGGTCTATCGTAACCTCGGCACCCTGCAGTATCGTTATACCTGCCATCTTGCCATTGAGCCTGTCTATTTCCTTTCTCTGCTGCGCCAGCCTTTTTGCATTAAGCGGGTTGGCAATAGAAGGCTGTACAGCGTGATCCGTTATACAGATATATTCATACCCAAGCTGCTTGGCGGCGCGTGCCATCTCCTCCACGGTGTTGACCCCGTCGCTCCATTTTGTATGCATCTGAAGATCGCCCCTGATATCGTCATAGCCTATTAGATGCGGCAGTTTGCTCTTCTTTGCCAGCTCTATCTCGCCCCTGTTCTCGCGCATCTCCGGTTCAATGTATTGCATACCAAGTTTCTTGTAAACCCCCTCCTCAGTATGACCTGCAACAAACGTCTTGCCGCTCAAGAGACCATATTCGCTTAGCTTCATGCGCTTGGTTATTGCTATCTTCCTTAGCTCCACGTTGTGCTCCTTTGAGCCTGTAAAATACATAAGTGCAGACCCGTATTCCTTGTCCGGCAGAACCCTAAGATCAATCTGCATTCCATTCGACAGGTTAACAGAGGCCTTCGTCGGCCCAGTCGCTATAATCCTTGAAACGTCCCTCATCTTTGTAAAGTAACTTATGACATCAGAGGGTTTGCTTGATGTCACGAGTATGTCTATATCACCTATTGTTTCTCTCATCCGTCTGAGCGAGCCCGCAACATTTATCCTGCTTACATTCTTGTTTTTCTTCATCTCATTCAAAATTTCATCTGCCAGAATAAGTGCCTGACCAAGCGACATCCTTCCGCCTCTCTTCTTCGCAGACTCTATGGATTTCAATATATTCTCCTCGGTTTTTGCTCCGAGGGTTGGTATATTCCTTAATCGACCTTCCTTTGCGGCCTTCTCTAGTTCCTTGACGCTCTTTATCTGAAGCTTTTCGTAGAATAACTTGACTTTCTTGGGTCCTATACCTTCTATTTCGAGAAGGTCGTATAAACCGGGTGGCAAACCTTTCTTTAATGTTTCAAGGTACTTCAATTTGCCTTTATCGAGATATTCTTCTATTCTTTCGGCTATTCCTTGGCCAACGCCTGGTATATCATCAAGACTCCCGTCCCTGTATACGTCTTCGATATCTTTTGGAAGTGATTCTATAGCCTGCGCGGCACGTCTGTAAGCGCGCACCTTGAATACCATCTCGCCCTTTATCTCAAGTAGGTCGGCTATCTCATACAGTAGTTTAGCGATTTCCTGATTCTTCATAATTATCTATATCTATGAAGAGAATAAATCTATATATTGGCAGTCTGATAATTATCAATCTATGATCATAGCGAAAAACTTTACACATGATGATAGAACTCAGCTGGTTTCTGATGTGTTCGATAAGTTCCTAAGAAGTCGGGAACTTCACTTGCCGTTCGAAAAGATAGAACTAAACATACGCGACACGACAACTTCGATAGTAGAAGATGATAATGCATTAGTTTGCATAGACTATAACAGCCCAGTTGTCGCAGAAAAAGATAAAAAAGGCGTAAGTATGCTCGTATACCGCGAGCTTTTCCGTCTCATGTTCAAGTTCGATTTGCCGAGATCCGTAGAAGACGTCATAATAGACAAGGAGCTTGTCAAGAGGGGTTTTGGAGACGGTTTGTTTTATCTTTATTACGTGAGTATGATGAACAAGAATCACGTCACTATAGAAGATTACATAAATCTCAATATTCCATGGATAGTATTCAATAAGCAAGATCCGTACAATTCAGATTTCATGAAGAAACTCGCCAAGAAACTATCAAAGAGCAGACCGGAATGTCAGCGCCTTTTTAATTTGCTTCTCAATGTGCCAAAAAAGGATGTAGAAAAAGCGGCTGCTGAATACAAGAGACTGATGAAGGTGGAAGAATGCAGCTCATAAAATATAAGTGGGATGTCCGTGGCCTGGCTGGCGAGCCATTCCTAATGGCCAGAGACGGCAGGGAAATAGTTAAGATAAAGCTATTTGACGAGCCAATAAAAATGAAGTTGGGAAAGAGGACATGCATAGGGTACACAAAAAATGGTGTGTATTTCGGATGCCCTTCAAAAAGGGTTGTAGAAAACGAGCGTGTTTGCCGTGAGTGTGGGCTTAATGATGATTTTTTCCTTTGCATGAAATGCACTGGTGAGGAATGCATAAACGAGCCGCAGCGCCCAGCATGTGTTGAAAACAAGTATTTTTTGTATCTTGCAGCATTCAATTCTATACTAAAGGTCGGCATCTCTTACGAATTCCGCATAATGGAGAGGTTGATAGAACAGGGTGCTGATATGGGGGCGAAAATAGGTGTGATAAAGGATGGCAAGTTAGCAAGGACTATCGAACAGAAAGTAAGACGTGAGCTAAATATATGCGATAGGGTTAGTGGATCGGATAAACAAAAGATGCTTTTTGGTAGTCTTAACGTGGCATCAATAAACATATCCAATGCTTACAACAAACTAAAATGTAATGGTTTATCACCTTACCTGATAAATCCCGAGGTATACAATCTACAAAATATTTACAGGCTTTCTTCAGTTTCTAATATGCCATCATTTTTCGAAGTGAAAGAAGGTGCAGTTGTATCGGGTAATGTGATAGCAGCAAAGGGTAATATACTCGTAATCAATAACAGCTCCGGATTGTTTTCTGTAAATGCAAGCAAGTTAGTATGTTGTGATATAGAACTGAATTAGTTGGTCGCCATGTGGAAAGGTGTAATAATAGAGGAGAGTCTGGACGATATAACACTGCTCGACATGGTAACAGAAGTTGGTTACCTGGAAAGTCTGCTTGAGGGGGATGGCAGAGAAATGCACTTCCATCAGTTTGAGATAGCCAACGATAAGAAGGACCAATTTGTCACAGCAGCAAAAAAATCCATCAAGGAAGGCTGGTATATTCACATCTGCAGAGATGGGAAGATGATGATTATATTCAAGGACATGGCATTTGAATTTACAGAAGACGAAAAGGAAGAAATACAAAAGGCAAAAGAATACGGTATGTCAGTTGGGGTCTTAAAAGATCAGCTAGAGATTGAAAATCTGATACGTAATCCTTTTGATTAAATTCGCTTGTTTTCTGAGAGAAAATTCATCATCTGCTTGATGAGAAAATCGATGCCGTTCTTCTTTGGCGATCCATGGCCTGGCAAAAGGTACTCCACATTAAGCTTCGAAAGTCCTCTGAGCGATTCAACCAACTGCTCGTGATCGCCGCCAGGCAGGTCTGTCCTGCCAACCGCGCTGTCAAAAAGCGTGTCGCCGGATATAAGTATTTTCTTCTCTTTTTCATAAAGAGATATGGACCCAGGCGTATGACCCGGCGTGTGCATCACTTCGAAATTAAAATTTGTTGTATTTACAGTGCTGCCTGTGCGCAGGACTTTTTCAAGTGTCGTTATCCTTGCCTGTTGTCCAAACAGCTCAGCCATAGTTCCGTTACCCGTCTCAAGTGCTTTCTTATCAGCAGAATGTATTGTAATCTGGAGCTTCAGCCAGTCGCGGAATTTCTTGTTGCCGCCGGTATGGTCAAAATGACAGTGAGTATTAACCAGTAATTTTATGTTCTTTGGATCGCATAAGCCTTCTATCTGACTTTTCATCTCAGCAAAATGAAATCCTGTGCCTGCATCAATGAGCAACTCACCGTCTATAAGATAAACGTTGCAGTCAGGCTCTACGCCGCTAAGAAGCTCTATCCACTTATAGACCTGCATGAAAAGAGTATCACGCAAATTCTTAAGAAGCAATAAGATAAGTAAAATCTGGCTTCCAGATCAGTTTTTCCATTCTTTGAGAGCCTGTTCGTAGCCCTTCGATGTACCAACGTCAAACGTGACGCCATCATGCAAGAATCCGACAAGCTGTTCTTCTTTGCTTAATTTACTGAAAAGTTCTTCTATCATCATTTTCCTTTTAGGAACCATACTGGTAGTTTGCTGGTCGAATACACAAAGTCCGGCATTTATCAGCCTTGAAGGAGCATTTTTTATAGTCGGTTTTTCAACGAATTTTAGTATCTGGTTACCCCTCATCTTAACAACGCCGAAATGACTCGGATCGGAAACGGTTGTGAGCATGACAGTAGCCAGTTTTTTGTTTTTTTTGTGAAACTCATACATGTCGTATATATTTGGGTCCATAAGAGTGTCTACATTAAGAAATAGAAATGGCTTTTTAATGTACTCTCTGGCGAGACTTATGGAGCCTGCTGTCCCCATTGGTTTCTCCTCGACCAGATACGTTATATCAACACCAAACCTTCTGCCGTTGCCAAAATATTCTATTATCTTGTCATTCATGTAATTGACGGAAAGAAGTATATTTGTTATATCGTGTCTCTTGAGAAGGTTTATCTGATGCTCAAGTATAGGTTTGCCTCTTATAGGTATTAACGGTTTAGGTATTTCATATGTTATAGGCCTGAGATTTACACCTTCGCCGCCGGCCATTATAAGAGCTGTGTCCAGACCTGTCTTTACGAGAGATTTTACAAGCATGTTCTCTATCGCATGGGAGCGGTTTCTCACATCCCGTCCGTCTATCATGCTGTCTATGCGACGAAGTATGTCTTTCTTTATTGTTATAGTTACTCTGTCTACCATAAAACCACATTTTAATTTTCGTACCATTATAGCTTTAATAAAAGTATGAAGAAGTATGAAGATGAAGATATTTAAACCATTTAGCTAATTATATCGAAGGGTTTTTAGAATGATAGTAAGAAGCCGTTCGCCATTAAGAATCTCGTTTGCAGGAGGCGGAACGGATATACCACCATACTGCAATGAACGTGGCGGGGCGGTAATTTCGGCCGCTATAAACAAGTATTCATACGCGGCACTAGAAACGCGTCAGGACAAGGAAATTCATATAGAATCAGTAGATTTTCTGAAAAGCTTGCACTTCAGAAACATGGCAGAAATAACGTACGACAATGAGTTAGATGTTCTAAAGGCTGTAATAAAACACCTAAACACGTCAGGCCGGGGGGCAAATATATGGATGAGAAGTGATGTCCCACCACGTGCAGGTTTAGGTGCGTCTGCTGCAGCATTTGCAGCCATGATAGGCCTGTTCAACCATATGCGTGCTGAGAGAAGTTTAACCAATTATGACATAGCCGAACTTGCGTACAAACTGGAACGTGAGGAACTGAAGATAGGTGGTGGCTATCAAGATCAATATGCAACTGTTTTCGGCGGGATAAATTTTATTGAATTCGGACCAAGAGGCGCTCGAGTAAACCAGCTAAAAATGAAAAAGGATCATGTACTTGAATTGGAAAAGCATTTAGTTCTTGTCTATACGAGAGACAGAACAGTGAGTGGCGACATAATCGAAACTGAAAAGAAGGGTTGGAAAGAGAATAAAGTTCTGTCAGACGCGCTTGACAAAACAAAGGAACTATCAATAGAAATAAGGTATGCACTTATGCGTGGAGATTTTTTGAGGTTTGGAGAACTGCTCAACGAGGCATGGGAAGCCAAGAAGAAACACTCCTCTATGATAACAAATAATTACATAAACGATATTTACGATCTTGCCATGAAGAATGGCGCTCTTGGCGGCAAAATATCAGGCGCGGGGGCAGGAGGCTTCATGTTTTTCTACTGCGAACCCAACAAGGAGCATAAAGTAATATCCGCGCTGCAGACTGTCGGCATAGTTCCAGTATCATTCACCTTCGATTTTGAAGGATTACAGACATGGGAACCAAACAACAAAGTGATTTGATGACTTATTTAGAAGAAAAAATTAGCCTTCACAGGGAAATGGTAGATAAAATTAATTTAAGCGAAATAGAAGCGGTAGCCATTGCCATAATAAATTGTTACAAGAACGGTAATAAGTTGCTGATATTCGGCAATGGTGGCTCTGCGGCCGATGCGATGCATTTTGCCGCTGAATTCGAGGGCCAGTTGTCTTCTATTGATAATGGAAGGAAACCATTGAGCGCCATAACACCATTTAACATTTCAGCCCTGACCGCGATAAGCAACGACTACAGTTACGACAATAGCTTTGAGAGATTTGTGCGTGCAAATGCAACAAAAGGTGATATTGTTATAGGCATAAGCACAAGCGGCAACTCAAAAAATGTTATAGCGGCAATAAAGGCTGCAAAGGATATAGGTGCAACCACAATAGGATTCACAGGTAACGACGGCGGTACCTTGGGATCTATTTCAGACGTTTTGCTTAACGTCCCTGTTTCCAACGTCTCAATAATACAAGAGGGCCATATAATCGCCTATCACAGGGTTTGCGCACTGGTAGTGAAAGAACTGTTCGGCTATGACGCGCTAAGGTGATTATATGAGAAGAGCTGTTTTTCTGGATAGAGACGGGACCATAACAAAATCTGATGGTTATTTCTACAAGCATGAGCAGCTCGAATTTATTGACAATCTTGCCGCCTCAATAAAAATTCTCAACAAAAACTTTCTGGTAATATTAATCACAAACCAGCCAGTTGTAGCACGCGGCCTTTGCACCGAAGAAGATGTCAAAAGGCTACACGACGAGCTCGTAGAAGATATGAGAAAGAAGGGCGCTAAAATAGACGCAATTTATTTTTGTCCACATCATCCAGAACAACATTCGGACGTGCCGGAGCATGCAAAAAAATATAGGGTCAAATGTGACTGTCGTAAACCAGGAACGGCCCTGATAGAACATGCCATAAAAGATTTTGACATAGAAATAAGTAAAAGTTTTTTCATAGGTGACACGACACGAGATGTTCAGACGGCAAAAAATATTGACTGTGTTTCAATACTAGTAAGAACTGGACAAGCTGGAAAGGATGGCAAATATGATGCTGTGCCTGAATATGAATGTCATGACTTTCACGAAGCTGCAAAGCTCGTAGATGACTTATCAAATATAGGCTCCGTTGTACTTGTCGGTGGCATTGGTGAGAGGCTAAGACCTTTAACTTATGAAATGCCAAAGCCCATGTTGCCAATAAGAGGGCTGCCAATTTTAGAGCATCAAGTACGTCTTTTGAAAAAATATGGAATAACAAAAATTGTTGTGTGCGGATATTATCTTTTTGACAGGATACGTGAGTATTTTGGAGATGGGTCTAAATTTGGCGTAGATATACAGTACGTAGAGGAACCAAGTCCACTCGGAACAGGCGGAGCGCTAAAGAATGCGAAAAACAGGATAAAATGGGATAATTTTATTTTACTTAATGGAGACATCGCAACAAACCTGAAACTGTCAAATCTAGTTACGTTTCACATGAAGAAAAAATCACTAGCAACACAAGTACTTCGCGTAAGCGACCATCCAATGGATAGCGACGCAGTAGAAATAGACGAGGAATCAAGAATAGTTAAGTTCTTGGGTAAGGGACAGGAAGGTATTAAAACATGCAATACTGGAATAGCGATGTTATCAAGAGATTTCTTAGATCTTATACCAGACGGTGTTAGCAATCTTGAAAAAGACACACTGTCAAGGGTCATCTCATACAAGAACGTATATGGTTACGTCAGCGATGACTATTTTAAAGATGTTGGAACAATAGAAAGGTACGAAAAGGCGCAGAGGGAGTTTCCATGAAAATTTTAGTAACAGGCGGGGCTGGGTTCATAGGTAGCAATCTAGTTGAAAAGCTGGTCGCGGATGGGCATTCTGTTGCTGTTCTTGATAATTTCTCTATGGGCAAAATTGGCAACCTGAATTCAGTAAAGAATAAGGTAAATGTCATAAAAGGTGATATAAGAGACTTTGAAACCGTGAAGAACGCCACAAAAGGCGTTGATATTGTCTTTAATCAGGCAGCTGCATCATCTTCTCCAATGTTTATTAGTGATCTAAGAAATGCTGTATCTGTGAACATAGATGGTTTTATAAACATACTTAATGCATGCAGGATAAACGATGTCAAAAAACTGATTTACGCTTCCACATCATCCCTTTATGGGAATATAAAACCGCCACTAAAAGAAGATGCAAAATTGGAGCCTGTTAATTTTTATGCCTCAACCAAGCTGCTAAATGAGCATCTGGCAATAATTTTTTCTCGGCAATATGGTTTGGAGTCAGTTGGATTCAGATACCTAAGCATATACGGGCCTAATGAAAAATCGAAAGGCATATATGCCAATCTTGCTTCGCAGTTTTTATGGGCGATGCAAAAAGGCGAACAGCCAGTTGTTTATGGAGACGGCAATCAAACAAGAGAATTTACATTTGTTAAAGATATTGTGAATGCCAACGTTCTCGCAATGACCTCAAAGAAAAAATTCGGTAGTACGGTATTTAATGCAGGGACAGGAAAATCCAATTCTCTCAACGAACTAATAGATTCCATAAACAAACTGCTCGGGAAGTCAATAAAGCCCAAATATGTCAAGAATACAGTAAAAGGTTACATAGATTCACAATTATCTGACATAAGTAAAATAAGAAAAGAGCTTGGATACGAGCCAAAATACTCGCTGGAACAGGGCTTAAGAGAAATTATAACGTCCCGATAATAGACATTATTTTTGATGTGAATACTTTCACATCGTACTTCCTTGCAGTATTTTTTATATAAGTATGATTCCACTTGGTCCTTTCTAATTTTCTTACAGCAGCTTGTATTTCATTGTGATTTCTAAAAAATATACCAGTTTTGCCTTCTTTAACAGTCTCCAGAAACCCTCCCTCCATTATAGCTATTATAGGCTTGCCACTCGCATGACTTTCTATGGCTATGAGACCAAGATCTTCGTCCATATTAGCGGCTATCGTAGCCTTGCATGTCGAATAAAGATTTAATAATTCTTTATCAGAAACGTGCCCAAGAAATTTTATATTCTTACAATTCTTAGCTAGTTTATTGAGTCTTTTCTCGTCGGGACCTGTACCAGCTATTATTAATTCCTTGTCTGGCATTTGCTTGAATGCTTCTATAAGCATGTCTATACGCTTTAATGGGTCAAGGCGGGCTGCTGATAAATAAAAATTACCAAATCTTCTAAATTTGTATTTTTTTGTCTCTATACCAGTGTAAACAACTCTAGTTTTTTTGTAAAGTCGCGTACCGTAATATTTCCTTACGCGTTTTTTAACATTTTCAGAATTAGCGGCAATAATGTCAATGTCGTCCATGTAGGCCTTGTCTCTTGGTGTCCAATATTTTATAAATTTTTTCATTGCTGTTCTTGTAATCGTATTTGCGTTCTCTAAAAAATACTGTTTAAGGTCATATAAAATTCTCATTGGAGTATGCAAATATAATACGTTTGGATGGTGATTTTTTGCTGCAGAGATGCACCACACACCAGAGAAAATGTAGCCATCATATCCATCAAGTTTTAATTTTTCAAATTTCTTTGCTATTTGGATATTTCTATAAAGTTGTGGACCTTTGACACCCAAACTTGTGATCCTAATCCCTTTCGTATCGAATGTTTTTTCCCTGTCTATGAAGCCTGTATAAATGTCTGCATTAAGTTGCCTAGCCAAATTTATTATTAACCTTTCGCCGCCGCCTCTCTTATCGAAAGTAGTCGTGCATTATTGCTATTTTCACACTATCACTCCCTATGACCTTGCAAAATTGATCTCATTTTCTTCGCCTGAAGACCGCTTTGGCCGTTTTCTTGATTAAATTAGGTACATGAAAATTCTTGGACTCTATGAATTCGATATCTTCCCTAGTAACAGATTTCGAAATTGCCGCTATGAATATAAAAATTGCCCAGCCAGCCACCAAACCTATAAAAAATTCTTCGTACATGGACATATAAAAATAAATCTTAACCGCATACATTGTTATAGCAGATATGACAGCGCCAAAAAATACCTTTGCCATTCTGGGATACGACAAAGATATCCTGACATATTTTTTAACGTATTTTAATCCAAGAATTGTGCCGAGAAAGAATGAAAACGTGAATGCCACAGCTGATCCCATTATACCCGAAATTGGAACCAATATGAGATTAAGTACAAGGTTTGTAATGGCCATTGAAAACATTATCTTTGTATTAACGAATGGCTTGCCTATTCCATCAAGCGTTGTTTGGAATACAACAAACAAAGAATAGAATACCACACCTACTGAGAGTATCTTCATTGTATTAGCAGCAGGTAGAAATTCCTGGCTAAAAAGTATTTGTATTACTACCTCTGGGAATGAAAACAATAATACAGCGAATGGTATCAGCGCAAAAAGAAGCATGGATGTTATGACACGTATGCCTTTTTCTATATCTGCAAATTTCCTGCTCGAATAAAGATGGGATACAAGAGGGAACACAACAGCCGCGACGGCGCTGGAGAAAACAAGGAGAAGCTGCGTGGTAGGTAGCGCAACCTGATATAGTGCAACCTCCTCAAGTGTTCTAAAAAATGTTATAACAAGCGTATCGGTAAAGTTTATGATAATAAGTGCTATACTGCCCATGAAAACTGGTATACCAAACCTGAAGAGTTTTTTTGTCAGGTCAAGTGACAAATTAGACTTTGTTCTTATCATGTCTAGTTTGAAAAAACTAAAACCGAATACAATACTAGTGAATGTGGCAGCGCATAAATAAGCCCACGCAACGCCAGAAACTCCAAGCTGCGCAAATAATACAAAAAAAACTGACAAAGCAAAAGTTGATGATATTCTTACAGGTTCTATAAGTGCGAATGTCTGTAGCTTCTGATACCCTTGAAAAACTGACTGGAAGACGGTAAAAAACATGCTTGGAATAAAACTCAGCACCATAAGTGTCAAAACAACCCCGGCATTATCAGACTTGAAAAGAATTGTTATATCATTTTGGAATAAAAGTATAATAAGGGTGAATGTCGCTATCGTAATAAGCTGGACTACAATCGTAATTAAAACAGAAGATTTTATCTCGGTGTTTTGTTTCTTTATGATAAATTCAGGTATAAATTTTGTCAATGCCTGATTGAGACCGAGATATCTTACAATTGTAAAAAGCCCTACGAATGCGCTAACTGCGTAGAAAAGTCCAAAATCTTCTATTGAAAGAGATTTTGAAAGAAAAATACGTAGGGCATACCCTATGAATATCCCAAAAATAGATAGGAAAAGCACAAAATAACTATTCTTAACCGCGTCCTTCACATATTTATTTTTCATACAATCGCCAGTCAAAAAGTTCGCAATTAAGCCGACTTTCTCCAATAATCAAGGAGGTCCTTCATCGTCTGCCCAAAGTGTATCTGCGGTTTCCAGCCCGTCTTGTTCATGAATTTTGTACAATCGCCTAGAAGTACCTGTACATCGCTGGGCCTCATGCGTTCTGGGTCTTTCTTAATTTCTATTTTTTTGTCCGTCATTGACAAAAGTAGTTGAAGCATGTCACCTATTTTCCAAGTCTTGCCACTGCAGATATCATACACCTCACCGTAGTCGCATTTCTCCACGGCCAAAGCGTACGCACGAACTACGTCACGCACGTCTGTGAAGTCCCTATTCGCATCCAAGTTTCCTACAGAAATTACGGGGTCTTTAAGTCCTTTTTCTGTCTCTGCTACCTGCTTGGCGAAATTTGAAGTTGAAAAAACATCACCACGTCGAGGTCCTTCATGATTAAATGCACGTGTTATTATTGTCTTGATTCCATAGCTCTTATGATATTGGTATGCAAGCATATCCTCTGCAACTTTGCTTACACCGTAAGGACTTAGCGGCCTTAGCTGGTTTGTTTCTTTTATTGGTGTTTCTCCGGGTAATACTAGGCCATACTCCTCGCTGCTGCCAGCTATTATATTTGTTGATAAAGTTTCCTGTGGTGCATGAAAAGAGGTATGTACAAAAGACTGCGTCGCGAGATGAAATATAGCATCTGGCTCTACAGAACTTATTGTCTTTTCAATGCTGTAAGAATCCCTTATGTTAGTCTCTATTAACTTGATTTTATTCTTAATTTGGCCTATGTTATCTAACCGACTTCGCCAGCGCATAGTCCAATAGACTTCATCGCCCCGATCCACGAGATGTCCTGCCAAGTGCGATCCGACAAATCCTGTTACGCCAGTTATAAGAACTCTCATATTCACAAACCTACTTTGTCAAGATATTTATAAGACTTATAAACTCTTATGGCTACCTTTTCTTTTTTGTAATTTGTAGATTGTCTGATGGCTTTTTTTGACATTTTTCTTCTCAAATTGGTGTCTTCAATCAATCTAATTATCGAGGTTTTCATGGCAGACCAGTCCCCATAATCGACCAATATACCTCCTTTACCAACCGTCTCGGGTACGGCTCCAACTTTTGTTGACACAACTGGAGTACCGCACATAGCCGCCTCCGCAAGAACGCATCCGAATGATTCGTAGTATGTAGGGGAAACCACTATGTCAGCCATATTGTATAATTTTGCAAGAGTTGTAGAAGATTGTTCTACAAAAAATTTGAAATTCTTGCCGCTCTTAGACTTGAGTTCTTTGTACATTGTGCCACCGCCTATGAAAAAGAATTCCAGATTATTATATTCCTTTTCCAGCTGTTTGAATATATCGAAAGCCACGCCGGCACCTTTCCAAGGCAGGAAAGAGCCAACATAAGCTATGGTAATTTTTGGTCGTTGGTGCCTTTCTGGATAAAAAATATCATTATTAACAGGTGGTGGTATGACCTCAACTTTACGCGGTTTATATTTTTGCATCTGAACTTTTTCATTTTTATTGAAAACCATAAGCTTGTCGGAATTACTTATAAGTTTTTTACCATACGTCATGTCATAGAAATAAAAGAGGGATTTTTTTATTATAGAATATATTGGAGGGTGATAGGCTGGCGTGAGGACATGTGGCGAAGATACAGTTTTCGCTGCATTCAATCCGGCAATGGCAGGATAAAATCCGTAATGAAATGAGTGAACCAAGTCTGGCTTGGAATTTACAATCATATTGCTTGCCTCAGAAGAATAAGCAAAATGGTTATTAGAATAATTAAATCTTTCCACCCTTATACCATTTTTAGTTTCTGTTTTTTGGAGGCCCTTATAGTGAGGTGAAAATACTGTCACATCAGAATCATATTTCAGAAGCTCTTTACCAAGTAAATAAACAACATTTGATATGCCTGACCGCCACTCGTAGGGTCTGAAAGAAGTTGTTACGAATACTATTTTCATTTTCTCATCATTTCCATGTAAATTTTATTGTAGTTTTCTATGACCTTCTTCCAGTCATATTTAGATGCTATCCTAACGGCTCTTTTACCGGATAAGTAGAACAGACCACCATGCTCAGAAAGAACTATATCATCCATTTCCTTTTTGTTACTAATTACATCCAAACCGCATGCCATTGCCTCTAGAACAACAAGAGGACAACCATTATAATTACTGAAATAAATGATGCCTTTTGATTTGTTGTAAAAACTCGGCATGAGTTTGTTCGGAACTCTTCCGGCGTACGTCACATTCGCTGTGTTTTTCCCTTCCAGTCCTATGACAAGAAGCTTTTTCTTATATTTATGTACATAATTTATTGCGTTGTCAAGTCCCCTGAGACTTGGATTGGTACCTACCCATATCAGATCGTATATTTTTTTAGTTTTCATGGGATGGAATTTCTTCGTGTCAACGCCAAGTATTATAACAGTAGAATCTATTCCGTAGAGTCTTTTGAACTCGTTTCTTATCCAATTAGACATCGTTACGACTCTGTCAGCCCTTTTTAGTGTATACGCTTGGAGATGTAGATATATTTTTGCCGTAATTTTCTCGTAAAGAGTTTTTGGTGGCAAAACCTTATAATAGTGATTTGTTACGCCATAATAACATGCCAATAATTTTTTCTTCCTGAGGAATTTTGGTAATCTTGCATACATATAGCATGCGTTGTCATGAGAGCAAATAAGATCGTAATTTGAAAATATAAGGCGTAAAGCCATAATAATACCGCTAATTAGGGAAAACCCCCCGGAACCCTTCAAATGCTTGACATCATAGTGTCCCTTTACATTATTCACTATTGTTTCCACACCGCCCTCTGTATCCGGATTGCTAGTTAATACATGGCATATTTTCATACAATCACCAGAAAATCGTCAATTAGAGGACTAGTTATTCTACGTATTTAAATGTTTTTACTAAGTTGTATTAAAAATTTTGTACCATAATGGATTAACCATTAACTATTGGGGTGTTAGAATGGATATCATAGTAACTGGTGGATGTGGATTCGTAGGCAGCCATGTGGTAGAGCAATTAATAGAAAAAGGGTATAAGGTAGGTGTTATAGGGTTCTCTTGTCATTTAGAAAATCTAGAAGATATAAAGAACGAAGTAAAATTTGTACGTGCCGACATAAACGACAAGGAAAAGGTAGGGTCGATTATTAAAGATGTTGAGGGAGTCCTTCATCTTGCAGGATTGGTAAATGTTGATCAGTCATTAAGCGATCCGGAATCATTTATCCGCACAAATGTAATAGGTACATTCAATGTAATGGAAGCTGTTAGGAAAAATTCTATAGAAAAACTGCTTTACATGAGTACTTGTGAAGTTTATGGCAACATACCAAAAGGTAAGGCTGATGAGAACCATCCAACAAATCCATGCTCGCCTTATGCGGCTAGCAAATTTTCTGCAGAAAGATACCTATTATCTTATTCGTACAGCTATCCTGAACAGAATATAGTTATAGTAAGGGGGTTCAACCAATATGGACCAAGACAAAGTGCGGGGACTGGTGGTGCAGTTATACCTAAATTTATTACAAAAATCCTTTCCAATCAAAAAATAAAGGTATTCGGAGATGGTAAGCAGATGAGGGATTATGTTTTTGTTAAGGACACTGTAAGAGGGATCGTATCAGCTTTTGAAAAGAATTTACCTACAGGTGAAGTTATTAATCTTGGCACGGGTATCGAGACGTCCATTATAGATATAGCAAACAAACTGTGTGAGATCTCTGGCAAAAATAAAGAAGACTATATAGAATTTGTGTCGTCAAGACCCGGTGAGCTAATAAGAAGCTGTGGCGATTCTTCAAAGGCAAAAAATTTACTTAACTGGGAACCGAAAGTAAAATTCAATGATGGTTTAAAAACGACTTTTGAATTTTATGAACATAAGACAAAAACAAAATGAAATGCCCTTAAAACCTGCGACTAACTCAAGTTGAGCTCTGCTCAACTTGAGTCGCCAAAAGACTTCTTTAGAAGTCTTTAGAAGTCTTTTGTACGAAGTCGCAGGTTTCTTTGAGCATTTCTTTCGAAGTCTTCCCCTCATCCGCTGGCTAAAGCCAGCGGTTTTCTGAATACTTCAAAATAAATATCCTATATATTCTGTGTGGTTGGTTCTATAACAAGCCTAGATGGTTGTTTTGATGGGTCTCTTTTTATTTTGTTGAATATGTATCGCCCAGGTCCTGGTGTTAAAACTATTTTTTTGAGTGCTCCCTCAACCTTTTCATTACCCGTCACTTTCCACGCAACAAAGCCCAATTCCTTCCCTAATTTCATTTCAAGAACTTTCTTTCTGTAAAAATCGTGCGCTACATCATACGCCTTCATGCGCTCTTCTGCTGTGAAGTTTTCTGTCTCAAAAACAGGTTTGTTCTTCCAGTGGGCAACATTGTACAAAAACGTTTCTTTATCCATAACAAATCTCCCATTCTGCTCGGCCCACTTGTACATTTCAGTGCCAGGATAAGGTACCATGTTGTAAAATGATACATGATCAACAGGCAGTTCCTGTGCTATCTTTAACGAATCCAGAAAATCCTCATAAGTTTCTTCCGGTGTGCCTATTATGAAAGTAGCGCCGACACCAAGCCCGACTTCTTTCGCCATTTTGATGGAATTTATTATAACGTCTATCTTTTCGCCTTTTTTCATCGCGGCGAGCATCTTGTTGTTTCCGCCCTCGACACCGAATGAAACGTATATGCATCCCGCGTCTTTCATTTTCTGCAGAAGCTCCTTTGTAAGTCTGTCGGCACGTATTCCGTTGTCGCATTTCCAAGTTATTTTCAGTCCGCGCTCTATTATAAGATCGCATATTTTTTCTGCTCTTTTCATATCAAGAGTAAAGTTATCATCATCTACTTCAAAACTCCTCCAACCTTTTTTGTACCAGTGCTCTATTTCATCAACAACATTTTCCGGACTTCTAGCACGAAATTTCAGTCCCATGCTAAGCCTTATTGAACAGAAAACGCACTGGTAAGGACATCCTCGGGATGTAATAATTGGCAAATGTCTTTCAGGATAACCAAGATATTTCTTCAGTTCAAATCCTTCATAGTCCGGCAGCGGCAAATCGTCGAGATTGCTATCAAAAGGTCTTTCTGCATTTACAACTATTTTGTCTTCGTCGCGCCATATAAGGCCGAGTATCTCGCTGGATGGCTTGCCCTGACATAACTCAAGCATCGGGAATTCGCCCTCTGCAAGAACGCCGAAATCTGCTAGGGTATCTACAAGCGACTGTTCCTTCAATGCGGCTACGTGAGGTCCGCCAATAACGACTTTGTAAGAATCGCTGTGCAATTTGATTCTGTTTATTGTCTCTTGTGACCTGTTGAATCCGAAACTGTAAATTGTTATACCAACGAATTGTGGTTTGAATTCGTCTAGCATCTCAAATACTTCTTCGTGTGAGTATCCTAGTCGCATGTCCATTATTTTCGTCTCTATGCCATGCTGCTTCAGTACGGCAGA
Organism: uncultured archaeon; assembly: GCA_964373415.1. GTDB lineage: Archaea > Aenigmatarchaeota > Aenigmatarchaeia > GW2011-AR5 > GW2011-AR5 > GW2011-AR5. Next base: position 17,126 of record CAYJUT010000001.1, read on the forward strand.
TATGTAGGCTATGCCTGTATGCGGCACCTGAGCGCTGAAATAATCGCCGACACTGGCTGGAATAACAAAAGCTATCTTCATGAGTAACACTGTTACCATGTTACTTTTTCGTTTATTTATGCTTTTAGAAGGCTAGTACAATTTTCGTAATGTTCGTAATTTTACCTGTTTAATGTGTCGTACCACTTGCTTTTCCTGAGGTTTTCCAGTATCCTTTCATCTGCGTTTCTGATTGCGGCTGCCTTTACAGAGTCGTTTTCGTTAGAAAAAGAAGGTATGAGATGTACGTGAGTGTGATTTATCTTGTGGTTATCATGGCCGTATCGAGTTTCTATCTTCACGCCATCAGAATTTACTGCATCCCTTATTGCCTGACACAAATATGAGACCAATGTGAAAAAACGCCTAACATCAGGGACGTCTGTGACAAATTCCGAATGCTCTTTGGGTATTACAACACAATGTCCGTTGTGCATAGGTTCTCTGGCCGTAAATGCCATATAATCCTCGTCCTCATATACTATGCGTTGTGGCTCTATATTCGCAGAGTAATTGCAAAATTCGCACGACATTGTGTTATATCTTACAATAAAGTTTAAAACATGATCCGTGTGTTCACACCAGATCTTATTTGAATTCTTTTGTATGCTCAGAGACAAGTATAAAAATCTAACCTACAAGTAAAGAGAGTGATAGCTATGGATGAATTTCATATTAAAAAACCTGAAATAGACAATGCTGAAATCGTAGAATGCCCTAAGGCTGGCGACGAGGTAATGGATCCTGTTGGTTATTTTCTCATAAGGGTTAACAATAAAGACCTTGAAGCGGGTCTTTGTGATTACGATAAAGTAAATGTAATAAAAAGAGTGTGGAAAGGGCAAAAACCACAGGATGTTTATCAGAAAATTATCGCTGATATGCCAGAAATTATGAGAGAACATTGCTCTTATCTGGCAAAGGAACTGACAAGAGCCTGGATTTGCATGAAACTTGGTGTTAAGTATGTTCAGGATGGGAAGATGGACGGGACTTTTCCAGAAATTGAGTGGCTGAATAAGAAAGATAATGTACCTGTATAGAAATCTATTCACTGCTTAGCATTCTCTTTGCAGCTATTCTAACCGCCTCTGCTGAAGTGTAGCGAGGCGACCAACCCAATTTGTGCAACTTTGTAATATCCAATAAAAATTTGTTTATGTCACCAGCCCATCCACTGGAACTTCCAGTGTAAGAGAATTTCACATTTTTAAGTCCCATCTCTTCTACGACTATCTCAGCTATCTTGTCAACTGTTATAGCATCCCTTGTTCCAAGATTGAAAATATTAACACTTTCATTAGAGTTGTCAATCCCGAAAAGCATGCCATCTACGCACTCGTCCACAAGCATATAAGATTTTGACTGTTTGCCGTCACCAAGTATCTCCAGCCGTGTAGGGTCGTTGTTTAGTTTGAATATAAAATCTGATATGACAGTTCTACCTTTTTTCCTGCTTTTGTCGCCAACAATGTTAGCAAACCTGAATATCCAGCCCTGCATGCCGAACATATTGCAATATGCCGATACGAGGCCTTCGCATGCCAATTTACTAGCACCATAAAGTGATGTAGGCTTGAGAGGCCCGTAGTTTTCAGATGTCGGTATTTTCTCTGCTATTCCATATACAACAGAAGACGAAGAAAAGACTATTTTTCGTGTACCAGTCTTTCTCATCGCATCGAGAACGTTATACGTTGCTATGGTATTCTGCTTTAGATCTTTGTCTGTCCTGTCTCCCGGGACAAATTTAATATCTGGATTGGCTGCTAGATGGAATACGACGTCTATATTGTTTAAATAATCTGTTATATCCTCTTCTGTTACATCTGCCTCTACAAGCTTGAAGTTCTTATTTTCTAGAAACGGTTCGATATGTTCAATTTTACCACTACTTAGATTGTCCAGTATAATTACATTATTTTGTATCAAAAGTTTCTTTACAACTTCTGAACCTACGCATCCGGCACCGCCCGTGACAAGTACATTCATTTGTATCATCCTATAGTATGAAATAAGTGTTTTTAAACTTCTCTTTTCTAAGTGTCTACAGTGATAAAAAGTGAAGAAATACATCATTATACTGATGATTTTTACGGCTCTTACACCCGCATTTTTTTATGCAATGAATGTATTTCTTACACCAAAGGGATATATATATAATGGCAGCAATCTTGACGACATTAATATATTCGTATCAATGAATTCTGTAAGAAATAATTTTGAAAATCCGTATGCAATAGAATATGATCGTACAAAAATTTATGAAAATATATCACTTGGAAGCTTTCCGCTTTTCTTCTTCATGGGATACATAAGCATCCTGACACAACTGTCAGTTCCGTTAATTTATACAATTTTCATGGTATTGGGTTTTTTGTTTACGTTATACTCAGCTTATCTGCTCTTAGGAAAAATTAACCAAAAGGCGCAGGAAAAGGCGTTCATAATTTTCATGTTGGCGTGTGGTGTAGGTTGGGTATTATATTTATTTGGAAATGTATACGCGTTAGGATTGGGCGTACTATCTATGATATCAATATATCGCATAATACCGTTTGGCTTTTTTATATACTCTATATTGAAATTTGCAGAGAAAAAATATACATTAAGTTCGATGGCACTGGCAATAGGCACGTTAGCATATCCTACTTTCCTTCCGGGAACTTTTGCAATTTTATTATCCTATGTTTTTGTAAACAGGAAAATAGACAAATCAATGATCGTATTTATAATACCACTTTTGGGTCTCTTGCCTTACGTAATTATCAGCAATGGTTATCAAACACTTGAATATCTGGCATACGAAAGGGGTTTATACGGTTCTGGTCTGCCACTATTAACACTTTTTGTGGCTGGTGGGTTGGTAATGTTACTAACTTTCTGGAAATTGGGTATTAATACGTATAAGAAAGCTTTTTTATTCTCTATAACTTCAGGAATGTTTTTCCTAGCGCAATTATCTCAATCGTTCTGGATACGTGAATTTAGATTTATAGAAAATTTTATACCGATATTAATTGTGCCATTCGTCATTTTCATGATTTATATATTGCATAATACGTTAAAAACTGAAAAAAATGTTACAATAAAGTTTCTCTCATTATCGTTCGTAATACTTTTGTTCATGACCATCATGCCATCAAGCCTAAACCCACTAATACCTTACAAGCTTTCATCTATGTTATGGCTTGTAACTGTACTATTATTTTCATTTTTAATTAGTGGGCATAGTGCAAAAATTCAAAATTTTCTAATAATTATAATAGTAATCACCTCTCTACCATCTATCGTAGTTTGGTTCGGGGAAAATCATCAATTACAAAACTTGGAGAGAAAAGAACTACTTGTTGCTTATACGCATATGGATGTTGTTAACTTGCTAATATCACTGGATCAAATGCCAAAAGGCGTTGTACTGGCATCCCCAGAAATAAGTGTATACCTGCCTCTTTATACAAGTCAAAAAATTATGCTATCAATTCATCCAGAAAACGTTATGAATTATACAGAAAAATATGGTGCGTATACAGAATATATTACAAATGGCAATGTTGAAGTATTGAAACCTTATGGCGTCAAATATTTTATAACATGTATTGATAACGCTGGAAAAAAAGACTACACATGTTGCAACGGAAAATTAAGTATGTGCAATTCAACCCCAAAAATTATCGTTATAAATTGAAAATATGATATGTTCTTTATAATCCATGGCTTTAGCGTAATGAGAACATATGGTGAAACAACGTTTCACTGACGTAGGAAAAGCTTAGCTTTTCCTCACAATGCATTCTTATATAATAAACATACTGTTTTAGACGTTCTTGTATTTGAGAACTAAATTTATTCCAAGACAGCACGCCAGTAATTCAACGTATCGGATAATGTTTTATCTATGCCGATCTCGGGCCTCCACCCAAGTTTTGATATTTTAGTATTGTCGCCAATGAATATTGGGTCGTCTGCTGGTCTGAATTTTTTTCTATCCACCTCAATAATTATATTTTTTGTTGAAAGCAAAACCATCATATCGAGAACGTCTTTTATTTTGAGACCGCTGCCTGAACATATGTTGTAAGCTTCCCCGTGTTTGCCCCTAGACGCAAGTGTCCATAAAGCATTTACGGTGTCTCTGACGTCCGTGAAATCCAGGACTGGTTCGAGATTGCCAACTGTTATACTGTCGCGCAGGCCCTTTTCCACTTCTACGATCATTTGTGCGAAATCCGCTATAGCGTTTCCTCTTTTCCTGGCTCCTATAGTGTTGAAAATTCTGGCGCGTATAGTTTTCATACCATACGCCCTCCAATATATGTAACACAGCATGTCGGCAGATATTTTGCTTACGGCATAAGGAGATGACGGCCTGAATTCCTTGTTTTCTTTTATAGGTATCTCGTCTTCGTTAGTAAGTCCGTAACCTGCGGAGGAACTCGCAAAAACTATCACTGGGTCTATACCTATCTTTCTTACAGCATCAAGAAGGTGCATTGTCCCTAGTACATTGACTTTAAAAGTCCCTTCTCTGTCTTCCCATGATGGTATGACAAAGCTCTGTGCGGCCAAATGAAAAATTATATCGGGTCTGGTACTTTCTATGACGGTTTCTATCTGTTTTTTATCAGACATGTCGAGTTCTATAAGACTTATGTCATTTATTATATGGTCTATATTTTTTGTGTCTCCAAAAAATGTGCCCGATACGTTAGCGCCTTTGTTAAGCATAAGTTCTGCTAGATGAGACCCTATGAATCCTTCACAGCCTGTTATCAATACGTTCGTTTTTATCATAAGATGCATTTAAAAGTAACATAATAAATTATTAAAAGTGTGTTTCTAAATGCTGTCGATAATAGTTCCAGCTTACAATGAACAACGTATTGTAGAGAAAAATACCCTTTTAATTAGAAAAGAAATGGAAAGAATAAAGAAAAAGACGAAAGAACGCTACGAGATAATACTGATTGAAGAAAGTAGCGACAATACGCCAGAAATATGCCAAAAACTATCAAGACGTTATAAAGAAATAAGGCACATTCACAGTAATAATAGACTAGGAAAGGGTGGTGCAATTGAAAAGGCGTTGAAAGTCTCGAAAGGTGAGAAAATAATATTCATGGATGTGGATCTATCGACAAGTCTTGGGATAACAGAAGATGTTTTAAAAAAAATGAAAGAATATGATATTGTAATAACATCGCGGTATAACCCTTCGGCCACTGTAATTAGGTCTTTTGCAAGGTCCTTTGCCGGTCAGAGCTTTTCTATAATTTTTAGGCTGATTTTCCGTACTAAAATACGTGATACAAAATGTGGTTACAAGGCTTTCAAAAAACCATTAGCCGAGAAAATAATAAAATATATCGGCAATAAGGGATGGTTCTGGGACACTGAATTTCTCATCTATGCAGAAAGGATAGGCTACACAATATGTGAGATTCCGATAGACTGGTATGAAAGGAAAGAAAGCAACGTATTTATAGTTGACAATATCGTGGATATGCTAACTAACCTTGCAAGGCTCTATATAAAACTCAGGCTCAAAAAGTACTCGCCTAAGCGCGCAACAAAACACTTATAAAGGTATACGGCGTACTATAAAATATGAAAGTTCTACTCATATTCCCGCCGCAAACGCTCACGGAGAGGTACGCACATAATGTAGAGGGGGTCGGCGGATTTCTGCCGCCGTTAGGTTTGTGCTACATGGCTGCCGTACTAGAAAGAGCCGGTCATGAAGCTCATATAATTGACTGTCCGGTAAATAACTACGGCACTGGCGACATAATGAGCGAAATATTGAACTTTAAGCCAGAACTTGTTGGCGTAGCAGCTATAACATCTCTTGCAGACGTTACAAAGGAGCTTTGTGACCTGATTAAGAATCAGTTCCCTGATGTAACTGTACTACTGGGCGGCCCGCATGCAACGATAATGGCCAAAGAACTTTCAGAGACAACTCGTGCGGACATAATAGTCCAGGAAGAAGCCGACAACATAATAATCGATATAGTGAACAATATAGAAAAATACAAGCAATTAAGAATAGTTAACGCAGGTAAGGTAAAAGACTTAGATTCTCTGCCATTTCCAGCCAGACATCTGCTCGACATGTCCAAATATTCCTCACTGCCAAACACATACAAAAAAGACCCGCATACATTCCAGATGGTAACAAGTCGTGGGTGTCCATTTACATGTACATTCTGTTTTGATGCAAAGGGACTGTTCAGGCAGAGAAGTGTAGCTAATGTTATGGCAGAGATACGACAGCTAAAAGATACCTACAAAATAAAGGAAATCGCATTTTGGGATGATATACTAACAATAAACAAGAAATGGACGCATGAGTTCTGCAAGGAGATGGAAAAAGAGGGTATAATTTGGTCGTGTTACACAAGGCTCGACCTTATAGATGAACCAATGCTGCATGCTATGAAAAAAGCAGGTTGCTGGAATATATTCTTCGGCATCGAGTCAGGAGCTCAGGAGTTACTGGATAACATAACAAAGAAAATGACAGTAGAACAGATGAAAAATGCTGTTAAGCTCGTCAAAAAAGCCGGGATAGATATAAGAGGTTCGTTCATGGTAGGGCTGCCTGGCGAAACTCCAGAACTGGCAAGAAAAACTATCAAGCTTGCCATTGAAATGGACCCTGATTATGCGCAATTTTCAATTACAACACCATATCCAGGCACACAATTGTGGGATGACTATGAAAAATGGGGTACATTGGACAAGAACTTTAAGAATTACCATGGCTGGTCGCCTGTCTTTGTTCCGCATGGTTACAAAAATAAGGAAGAGTTGCTTGAGATCCACCGCGAAGCGTTCAGACGCTTTTACATACGTCCTAAATATATCCTAAGAAGGGTATCAAAGATTCGCTCATTTTCCGAGCTTAAAAAAAATGTAACAGGCTTGAAAGTAGTCAAGGGCATGGTACTTAGCCAGTGATATGTTCAGCATGAATAAATTTCAATAAGATCTAAGGAATTCTTGGTTATTGTTTTTGAAAGTGTACAGGCATGCAATTGAATATAGTTATTGACCACTTCAGTTCCGCTAACGCCTTTGACAGCGCAACTTGCTGTCAACGAGAATTTGTCATAATACGGCTCCATCACGAACTTATAATAGTCGCTTGTAAAAACGCTTGAGCAGTTCTGTGCAACATAATCAATTGTATCTCTCATGCCTTCTGAAAACCTGAACTCGGAATCATATATTCCTAAGGCATTTTTTAGCGGATTGTAAGACAATGCATACGAGGGCCCTGAAAAGGCCGCATACCAGAATAAAATCACAGCAATGACAGCAATCGTAATCATCCGTTTTGGATCCTTTAGTTTGTCAACCCATCTGGAGGCTAGTATGGCAAAAAATGGTACCAGAGGTGTTATATGTCTGTAGCTGATAACTGTCCTTTGGAAAGATAGAAGAGCAAGAAACGTCAAAATAAATATGATAATGAGTTTGTCTTCTTTCAGCGGTTTTTTGGCTACGAAATATACGCCAATAGCAACAAGCACTATTAGGAGTAGAGACTCCTTAACGATATAAAGGAAAAAATAATTCAATACAGGTATATTCATCGATAGAGGATGGCTGATGGCAGAATCAACACTGGAAAAAATACGTCTGCTAAAAGATAGAAGTACTATAGGCACGTTTGCTTCGATATGTTGTTCCCTTATTTCGCCGCCGTAATTAACCGATATGTTAGCTTCGGTGTGAAGAGTGGAAAAGCCAAATGGCCAGCTGACAAGAAAAACTACCAGCATAATGACAAGCGCCTTTAATAGCCAGTTCTTGATGTTCATAGAAAAATTCGGCTTAATAGAAAATTTTATTTGTTTTGTATATAAAATGTAGATAAGTGCTGCAACCAAAACTATCACGGATGTAAATTTTACAGCCAGTGCCAAGCCCAACGAAACCCCTAAAAATACAAAAGTGTATTTCCTATTATCGTGTACAGCTTCCCAGAGAAAATAAACTATGAGAATATAGAAAAAAGTAAGAATAGTTTCCAGCTGTGCATACCGGCTGAATTCTATCTGGAGTATGGAAAAGGCTGTTATAATTGACGTAAGAAGTGCGACCCTTTCATTGTACATCTTTCTTACTGCAAAAAATGCTGCAAATACTGCAAATATGCCGAATAAAAGAGGAATTATCCTCAATGCAAATTCTGTGTTACCTAAAATTAAGATAGAAGCAGCGAACATGTACTTGGCAAGTGGTGGCGTATCAAAAATATAGAAATTATTTACGAAATTTCCTTTTATGTATTCGTCAGCAGCCTGCTTTAATTCGATTTCACCGTAACCATACGTTTCCCATGAAATGTTATTAAACCGGACGAAAAATGCTGCAATTACAATGAGAATAATGGCCATAAGTCCAAAATTAGCCCATTTAGTCTTGCTCATATACTACCATTGTTTTTAACGTACAAAACCTTAAAAGAATGCGGTATAATAGATAATAATGGCTGACATACTGGGCATTTATCCAAAAACTGGCTACGACATTAAAAACTCTTCAGTGGAGCTACCTTTAGGATTATTATCTACAGTAGCCACTGTACACGGTGACCACGAGGTTAAAATACTCGACCAGCGTGTTGATGAAGATTTTGAAAGTCATTTTTCTAACGAACTATCAAAAGGCCCGCGTGTTGTTCTTATACCATCCATGACGGGGACCCAGCTAAAATACGCTCTTGATATATCGAGGGCTGTAAAAAACAATTCCAAATCGACCGTATTGTGGGGCGGGGTCCATGCAACCCTTATGCCTGAACAAACAATAGGCCACAAACTAATTGACATGATAGTTATAGGGGAAGGTGAATTTGTTTTACAGAATTTAATGAGTGCTCTAGACGGGAAGGCAAAGCTTGACGAAGTAAAAGGTATAGCCTACAAAGAAAATGGATCGGTAAAAATGAACCCTCGTGCAGATTCACCAAATCCGAATCTGATACCAGAAGTTCCTTATTATTTAGTAGATATTGAAAATTATGTAAAAAGCGGTGGCATAGCCTTTGACGATAAAGAGCGAACATTGCCGTTTATCTCAAGTCGTGGCTGTCCTTACACATGTACGTTTTGCAGCACTGCTGGCATAAGCAAAGGTAACTGGAGGAGCATGACGGCTGAATTAACTTACGAACGTGTAATGAAAATGGTTAAAAAATACAACATTAATGTCGTCAAATTTTATGATGAAAACTTTACATCAAACCCGAAACGTGCAGAGGCTATAGCAGAATTAGTAAATAACCAGTTTGGGTGGTCAATGCAAGCACGAATGGATAATATGCTCATAACCGACATGAAAAAACTAGAAGAAGGTGGCCTGCGCGTAGTCGAGCCTGGTGTAGAGTCTGGAAGTGATAGAATATTAAAATTTATAAACAAAGCAGAAACCAAGGCGACAATGATTGCAGCAAACAAAAAACTTGCCAAGACAGGTATAAAGGCGTTCTATAATTTCATGATGGGGTTCCCCGGCGAAAGTTATGAGGAACTCATGGAAACAGTCGATTTGGCATTACAGCTTGTCAAAGAGAACCCGAATGCACATATAACGCAATTTTATATTTTCGTCCCTTATCTAGGGGCGCCTCTATTCGATTATGCGGTACAGCAGGGTTTTGAAGTGCCAAAAACGTTGGAAGAATGGGTTGCCTTCAGCAGGCAGCAAACGTATACACCATGGATACAGGACAAAAAAGAGATGTTGGAAACTATAATGTACACGTCAAAGTTTGTTGATGGAAAACGTCTCTGTCAAGTTCTAAGAAATACCAAAGTACCAAAATTCTTTATACGTGCGTTATCTTCAAACTACAGGAAAAGCTGGGAGAAGCATAAATTCAAGAAAACGACTAGCGTGAAGGTGTTAGACATGATGGTAAAGAGAAACTTTGGATGGGAGTCGGGAACTACTTTTGAAATGGCGCAGAATGAATAGTATATTGGCTATAGTGTCGACATGTTTAATTTGCATGAAAAACCCATTGTATATCCACGTAAAACCAAAATATTTCCCTGTGAGCAGTATTGAAATATAGATTCTATGTCATTTTGCCTAGGGACTGTAGAATAAAATGCCACATACTTTATGTTATTTTCTTTTATATAATCCCTAACTATGTACCACAAATTGCAGTTTCTTACAGTTTCGTTAAATGGTGTTATGTAGTATGATACATCCTTAGTCGTCCAAACTTCTTTATATGGATATGAAGAAGTATCATGTGAAAGTTGTCCAATAGCTTGGGAACCTATTTGCATAACACCGCCAGAAAATGCAAAAAATATACTTAGCCCTACAAATCCAGCCACAAGTAATTGGAGTCTTTTTCTATGCACTAAAAGAATAAGTGCAATAGTATAGAATAGAGCAAGATAAATTGGCTGATAATACCCCATAAGATCGTTCAGGCCGATTACCGTTGCCAATACAATTATAGCTGCACAAATAGAGTATGACATTCCAGAAAACTTTATGCCCTCTATATATTTGGCTGCGATGATGAAAGCTGGAGCCAACAACATAAGGAAGTATCTTTGGATATCCTGACCATATGGCATAAAAATTATAAGAAAACCAAGTGTCAACCACGAGGCCATCATGATGAAGTTCTTATTCATTTTATTTAAGGATTTGAGTGACAAGAGTAGCAATACTGCAAAGAATGGTGTCATCTGCCAGCTTATAGTTGCTATTTTGAATATCTTGTTGTACACATAATCATTCAGTGAGGGTGACGTGCCAGAAGCCTGCGTGTAATCAAAAAATGCCTTTATTGGCTCATCAAATAGTCTGCTATCGCCAAATATGGTTGCTATTCCAAGCATAACAACTGCCGATATTAAAATTGTAGCTGCTATGTGCACAAAGGTAGCACGCTTTCTTCTATAAAGATAACCACCAACAACTATCGGTATAAAAATTATAATCGAGCTGAATTTAGTCATCATGCTTATTATTGAAAAGGCTAATGATGTAGCAAAATATTTTTTACTATTTTTCTTAAGGTACATAACGAAGAAAAGCACCGTAACGGACGTTGTAAACATGAAATGTCCTGTATCAGTGCTGACAAGATTAGAACCATATATGTGATATCGTGATATAGCTGCAAGAAACGCAGCTATAATACCAACTCTTTCAGAATAAAGTTCCTTTCCTAATATATAAATTATTATAATTGACGTTATGCCGAATAATGTCGACAATAGACGTAAGGCTATATTTGAAAATCCGAAAACTGACGCCCATGCCGAATACAGTAAAATCCTTACAGGTGGATGTGTATAATTATAATAAGGATTGCCGTTGCATTCGTTTAATTCTCTGAAGTCACCAGAAATTGCAAAGCTTCTGGCAGGTCCTACAGTATCTATCTCATCTCCGGTGAAATTTGCATTTATGTTGGGCAGTCTCAAAACGATTGCAAGGAGAAGTATTAAAATGAGCATATGCTTCGTATCTAATTTTTGGATTTTCATTCAAACCGCCTAACAGCTTTCCATTTTGCTATTTTAGAAAGCATCTTGACATGATTAATAAATTCTTTCTTATTATCAAGTTTGGATTCTCCGTATATGCGTGTAGTAAGTTTTACAGGTACCTCTTCTATATGGCATTTATTATTTACCATCTTAACGAGTATTTCTGCACATACGTCAAAACTCTTGCTATTTAATTTTAGTTTTTTTAACTCTTTTGACTTGTAAAGTCTGAAAATAGAACTTATCGTAGATATTTTCTTCCCGAGAAGCATGCTATAAAGTTTGTTGACGCCTCTACTTAGTATAAGTCTGTGGAACACTACATCAGTATTACCCTTTGGACTGAAGTGCGAGCCTACTACACAGTCGCAGTTTGTTTCAGTATATTTTTTGTAAAGACTTGGTATTTCCCTAGGATGAAATGTAAAATCCGAGTCTAGAAAAACTGTTATGTTGCCCTTTACATTCTTTATACCTGTTCGTGTTGCCTCTGCTAAACCAATATTTTCCTTATGCTTTACTATTCTGATATTTTTGCATTTTTTTGCAATTATAGATGTCTCATGATAGGTTTTATCAGTAGATCCGTCATCTATAATTATAACTTCGTACTTTATTGGCATTCTGTCAAGAACTGTCAATAGCTCTTTTGGTATTCTCTTTATGTTATCCTCTTCGTTATAGGCAGGTATGACTACCGATATAAAATCTCTTTTCATAAAATACCTTCTTCATAATTTCCTTCAAGCATTCTTAAGAATGTGAGCAACAATTTTTTCGGCTGCCTTTCCATCTCCAAATGGATTCTTCCATGTCCTAGATATTGACAACATTGTTTCAACTGACGATAATATTTTAGCCGGGTCCGCGCCAGCCAGAACGGATGCTCCAACTTCTAAAGATTCGGGACGATCGCTTCTATCCCTGAGCACTACACAAGGTACTTTCAAACTACATGTCTCTTCTTGTATACCGCCAGAATCTGTCAAAACAAGTTTAGCATTGGCTTCTAATGCCAGAAGATCAAAAAATCCTAATGGTTCTATGGCATGCAGATTCTTTATGGCATTTAATTTGCCAAGCAGTTTAAATTCTTCCAGGCGTTTCTTCGTGCGTGGATGTATAGGATAGACAATTGGAAGTTTATAATGTTCAGCAACATTATCAATTCCCTTTATTATACCTTCCAATCTAGCCATGTTGTCCGTATTCTCTTCTCTGTGTGCAGTAACCAAGAAATATTCGCCATTCAAAATGCCTAACTTTGAAAAAATCTGTGACTTGTTAGACTTGTCAAGATTTTGCTGTATAGCATCGACAATAGTATTGCCTGTCAAGATTATTTCTGGTGTCCTTATACCATTATAATAAAGAATATTATTTTTTGCTACGCCCTCTTTGTAAAGATTTCTTTCGGTTAGTTTAGTTGGAGTAAAAAGGTAGTCGGATATGTGATCACATATTATCCTGTTGTATTCTTCTGGCATTCGTCTGTCATAACTTCTTAGACCAGCTTCTACGTGACCAAGTGGCACATGCAATTTTGTACTGACTAAAGATGCCGCCAGCACCGTGTTTGTATCGCCCTGCACTAGAACTACGTCAGGCTTCTTTTCGATAAATATTTTTTCTACGTCAATCATAATTCTAGAAGTTGTTTCGGTGTGGCTGCCGGATCCGACATCAAGATTTGTAATCGCCGGCTTCATACCTAATTCGTTAAAAAATATCTTACCCATGTTAAAGTCATAATGTTGGCCCGTGTGCAAGACAAAATAATCTATCTTATCGCGTTCGCAGATACGTATTATAGGGCTGAACTTTATTATTTCTGGTCTCGTACCCAATACGATAGCTATTTTCATCTAGCCACCTTCTTTCTCCAGTAATCCATGACATCCTTCATACTCTGTTCGAAAGGTATTTCTGGCTCCCATCCAGTTTTATTGCTAAATTTTGTATAATCGCCTAGAAGTATTTGTATGTCACTGGGCCGCATCCTTGCCGGATCCTCTTTTATCTCTATTTTCTTCGATGACATTGAAAGAAGCATGTTAAGAACATCTCTTATCTTCCATGTTTTCCCTGAGCATATGTTGTACGCTTCGCCGTACTCGCACTTGTCTACGGCCATAACGTATGCTCTCACTATGTCACGTACGTCAGTAAAGTCTCTGTAAGAATCTAGATTTCCAACATGTATTATCGGGGTAGCGTCATTCTCTATCTCGGCTATCTGCCTAGCGAATGCGGCAGTCACTATCTTTTCCGCGCTCCGTGGGCCTACTATGTTGAATGCCCTTGTTCTGACGACTTTGATACCATAACTTTTGTTATATTGATAACCAAGCAAATCTTGGGCTACTTTAGAAACAGCATACGGGCTGAGCGGTCTTAGCTGGTTTGTTTCTTTTATTGGTGTTTCTCCGGGTAATACTAGGCCATACTCCTCGCTGCTGCCAGCTATCTGGATAACAGTATCAATTTTAGATCTTCTGATGGATTCAAGGAGGTTTAGTGTCCCTATAACATTTGTGTTTATAGTCTCCTGTGGCGCACGCCAGCTAGTTGGCACAAATGATTGTGCTGCAAGATGAAATATCACATCTGGCGCAGCTTCTTCAAGCGTCTGTGAGACTGAATTCGTGTCTGTAAGATCGCATTCCAGAAGTGTTATGTCAGTTTTTATTTTTTCGATGAATTCTGTCTGCCTACTCCTACCTCTCACAGTCCCAATAACTTCATGGCCACATGCTATCAGGTACTCTGCCATGTGGCTTCCTGTAAAGCCTGTTACACCAGTTACTAAGGCTCGCATTTAGAAAGAAAAGGAAAGAAAGGATTTAAAGTGTGTCTAGTACAGAAATAAAAACTTAGAATCCCCATAAACCCTTATGCCACTTGAGTATTGAAAGGTCCATGCGGTAAATTGCCATAAATAGGCATAACCATGTGCATGGCGGGGAAATTGACCAAAATATCCATGAAAATCGCGACTTCCAGCGTGGGAAGAATTTATCAGCAAAAATTCTGTGGTATTTTCCGCATAAGTAGAAATGTTCGTAATCTTTGTCAGCCCCGCCATTGCGTATCTTTATATGCCATACAAATGCTTCTGGCATATACATGAATTTTTTGCCCTTTTTTATTAAGGCCATCTGAGGAAAGTTCTCTTCCCTGAAACCATAACCTTCTCTATAAAAATTGTGAAACCTGCCAACCGCTTTCAGTTCCTTGGTAAGGAACGACATATTAGCACCTATCATCGCACTACATTCTGTGGGTTTATTTGGTATCCATGCACAGTTAAAGCGCACATCTCCAAAGGAATTAACAAAGTTCTGTTTTCTGTTAGTATATTTGTAAGGTACTATTGGTCTTAGATTTGTATCAGAGTTCACAGAAGGTCCTGCGACAGCTACTATATCGCTACTAAAACCGTAGCCTTTTATGATATTTTCAAGCCACCTTTCCTTTGGGACGGCATCGTCATCAAGAAATGCCAGTATTTCGGTTTTGGTATTTTTTAGTATTAGATTTCTAGCAGCTGGCTGGCGGACACGTTTTTTAAGATGGAGATATTTTATTGGAAGTTTGTATTTTTTAATTACTTCCCGTGTTAAATTATTATCGCTCGTATCTACTATTATAATTCTCTCTGATTTTGTTGTCTGATTCTTTACGCCATCAAGACACTTTGTTATTATATCCGACCTGTTATGTGTTATGATACCAATCGTGACGTTCATAGTATAAAATCACCTGGAGAATCCTAAAGAATATTAACCGGAATTCTGTATGTAGTTATTTGCCGCTTATTAGACCTTTTATCACCATCTTGGCTGCACGCGGTATGTCCCTTTTCTTTATCGAAGTCATGTTAGCATAATAATAAGCTCGCACGCGCTCCTCTGCTGTATATTCCGGAGTGTCAAATACCGGTTTTGGTCTTGCACCTATGTGAAATCCGTCTTTCCAGTCCCTATGTATACGTGCTCTAGAATCATTTTTGACCTGTTCCCAAACCTCTGTGCCAGGGTATGGAACTAGTATGCCCCAAGAAGCTGTTATACCAAGCCTTTTTGCAAACTCCATTGACCTCTTATCAGCTTCATAAGTGCTTCCTATTAGCCCTATTATGAAGAATCCGTGAACCTTTATTCCCGCGGCCTGTGCGAGTCTTATTCCTTTCTCAACATCCGCTAGTCTCTCACCCTTCTTTATTTTATCGAATACCTCTGGATCGCCGCTCTCGACTCCGATAGACATTGAATAGCAGCCGGCTTGCTTCATGAGTGTGCAAAGCTCTTCATCCAGCCTATCAGCCCTTATTCCGTTCGGGCACGTCCACTTCATGTCTAATTTTTCATCTACGAAAAGCCTGCATATGTCCTTTGCCCTGTCCATCTGCAGTGTGAAATTGTCATCGAGAACTTTGAATTCTTTGCTGCCGTATTTTTCGTGAGCGTATCGCAATTCAGCCAGTATGTTCTCGCCGGATCGCGTTCTGAATTTCCTGCCTATGACAGTTGGCACATTACAATTTGAGACTGCTATTCCATTCACGGTATAAGTATGATCATTCTGAACTTCAAGATTATATACGTAACCGGAAAACTCGATCTCTTCTATAGAACTTATCGAAATAGGATTTTCATATTTGGTACAATGCAATAATAGTTGATTTCCTGAGTATACGGTCTGTTGAATTGATGGAACTATTTCTACAACCTTATCGCCTATTTTTAATTTATCTGAACTTACCATTTCAAAGTCGTTTCTTGCTACTTTTATTTTGTGATTTGGCGTAGTTATTATAGGCTCTTTTCCTTCTATATATATTTTTATCATTTTTCCTGAATAATGGCGTTTGAAAGTCCTTACAACATTTTTCCATCTGCCTTTATCTGTGAGAACTCTCATACCGCTATTAATATCCTTTATTTCAATCATTCCGGAATCTGTAATTACTTTCATATCTTCTCTAAAGCAATATGTGCATGTATAGGGACATCCGCGCGAAGTTACAAGCGGCCAATTCTCAATAGGTCGAATTTTCCCGTCAACATTTATCGAATCAAAATCATCGTAAACTGGAAATGGTAAATCATCAAGACCTGCTATCCATT
Organism: uncultured archaeon; assembly: GCA_964373415.1. GTDB lineage: Archaea > Aenigmatarchaeota > Aenigmatarchaeia > GW2011-AR5 > GW2011-AR5 > GW2011-AR5. The sequence continues at coordinate 33,831 of CAYJUT010000001.1, forward strand.
CACTTGCATGGTTTTGTATAACTTGTCCGTCTTTTCTGTAAATTACACCCTCTATTTCAGAAGGGTCTACACCAGACAGAAGTTGCTTGAAAACATACTCGGCCTCCCCGAAAATACCGAGGTCAAAAATAGAGTTGTCTTTCAATAGATTATAACCGTCAACCATTACGTGGGGGCCGCCGGCAACTATTTTTGCGTTCGGGTTGATTTTTTTGACCATTTCAGCGACCATTATAGACTCGTCCAACGTAAATGACTTGATAGATATACCAACATAATCGGCGTCTTTCGTGACTTGCAGTCTTTTTTCCACATTGCCAGATCTGTTGACAAAATCGACTACATTAACATCGTGATCATTTCTTACATTGGCTGCTATGGAGGCTATTCCGTTATTCAAGCCTTCCCATACGCCCTTTGGATCGATAAAAACCACTTTCATATTCACACCTAGATTGTGTCTTATAGCTCTACAAGGAAACAAACAAGATATTATTTCCTTGTGAGCTATATATGAACCCAGTAAATCATGTCAGAAATCTTTACTGGGTTAACTATAATGTAAGTTATTAGAGTATTAGCAAATGACTTAAATATATTAGATTGTGGCGTTACTGTGAGGCTTTTGGTACAAATGTTGAAATTATTGTAGTGTTTAAATTCATTTTAAAATAGTTGATATGATGAAAGTTGCGCTTTGTACTGAAATTCTTTATCCGCTTTATGGAGTAGAAAGACGTGTTTACGAACTTGGCAAGAGATTGCCACATTATGGTATAGATGTTGATATATACACGTCTACTAGCAGACAGCACTTCAAAAAACTCAATATAATAAAAGTCAGTCACACTACAATAACAAACCCGCCAAAACGTAATTATGCATTTTGCATAGATTATATGTCAAATTTGTTTAGGCAACTAATAAAATGCGATTATGACTTAATACATGCAGAAGGGCATATGTCATTGGTGCCATGTTCCACGGCAGCTATACTCAGAAAAAAACCAAGTGTGGCAACGGTTCACGATCTTTATCTCACAGACTGGAGAGAGATGTACAAAAGCGCGGCATCAATTGGAGGTATACCATTTGAGATGTTATCCTGTAAGATGCCTTTCGACCTTATATTGACAGTTAACGCATCCATCAAGAGTAAGATGATCGACATATTAAAAACTAATCCTAAAAAACTACAGATTCTTCACAGTGGCATTGATACAAAATACATAGATTCCATAAAAGGGGCGAAAAAAGATGGTTCAATAATTTACGTTGGGCGGCTTGTGCCCCAGAAAAATGTAGGATTACTAATAAAGGCTTACGCAGCCCTCCCAACTGTTATACGCAAAAATAATCCGTTGAAAATAATAGGTGAAGGCTCGGAACGTCTCAGACTAGAATACCTTGCAAAAACACTTGGTGTAGATGTTAATTTTGTTGGAAAAATAGAGAGTCATAAAGATGTTTTGAAGGCGATAAAGGCCGCTTCTTTATTTGTTTTGCCGTCCAAAAGAGAAAGTTTTGGAATAACAATATTGGAAGCTATGCAATCCGGTGTTCCTGTAATATCAACTGCTACAGAAGGTCCTATAGACCATATAAAAAATGGTGAAAATGGATTTCTAGTTGGAATAGATAACTATAAGAATTTGGCAGAAAAAATATCTGACGTGTTGACAAACAAGAAACTTCATAATAAACTATCTAAAAATGGAATGGCGTATGCAGTAAAACATGACTGGGAAAATATAACAAATAACATAGCGTCGATTTATAAGATGGTTTATGAGAGTAAAAAATAATTTATATACTTTTATATACGATGGTAAACTATGGAAGGAGACGAAATACAAAAACCACCAACAAAAAAAAGGTTTTACCTAATTAGAGAATTCTTTTCGTTTGTGAGAATAAAGAAAAAGTGGTGGATGTTGCCTGTTATAATAATGCTAATAATAGCCGCTGCAGTGATCATATTTGGACAAAGTTCTGCCTTATCGCCCTTTATTTACACCCTCTTCTAAGATTCTTAAGTTTATAATTTCTAATTTTACTCTATGTTTTCAAGTGTTAGTAAAAGTTTATCGGAGAAGATCGGAGTAAGACTAGGTTTCTTTTTAGGTCTAATACTCTTTTCTACGTTATTATTTTTTGTCGGGCTGAAATTTAGAATAATACCATCAGAAACGTCTTATTACATGGTAATTTCTTTAGTTGCCTTATCGCATATAGTTTATTCCGTCATAAAGATGTTGGTAAAAAATGACTAGTTTTTTAAGAGGCCTGAAAGAGGGCTTCAAGGAGTTTGGTCTATGCATTAATAGTGCAGTAACAGTACTCGTACTGCTATTTGTTTATATCATAGGTGTGGGATTAACATCTTTGTTTGGGAAATTATCAAAAAAGAAGTTTCTAGATCTTAAACCTGAAAAGAATAGTTATTGGATAGATGTTGAAGATTCTGAAAATGTTATTGAAGATTATAGAAGGTCATTCTGAGGTGTTTTAATGTACATATTAGGAATATCATGCTATTACCACGATGCCGCGGCTGCTATAATAAAGGACGGTATAGTCATCGCAGCGGCAGAAGAAGAAAGATTCACAAGGAAAAAGCATGATACGAGATTTCCGATAAATGCAATAAATTACTGCCTAAATGAAGCCAAAATAACGGCTGACAAAATATCTTATATAGGATTCTACGAAAAGCCGATGATAAAATTCGAGAGGTTAATGAGTCAGCACTTCCAAATGTTTCCGAGATCTTTTCCCGTATTCGTCAAGTCTGTACCTTCATGGCTAACTGAAAAGTTAAGAGTACCAACAACAATAAGGAAGAAGCTAAATTACAATGGCGAAATACTTTTTGTAGAGCATCATATGTCACATGCTGCCAGCGCTTATCTTGTATCACCATTCAAAAAATCTGCTATTATGACGATTGACGGCGTCGGGGAATGGGCCACGACCACGTTAGGGTTTGGTGAAGGGAACAAAATAAGACTCATGAAGGAGATTCACTTTCCGCATTCATTGGGGCTTCTTTATAGCACCGTAACAGCTTACTTAGGATTTAAGGTGAATAATGACGAATACAAAGTCATGGGTCTTTCTGCTTATGGAAATCCAACATATTACGACAAATTCAAAAAAATAATAAAAGTCGTGGATGATGGTAGTTACAAATTAGATATGTCATATTTTGTTTACCACTATAAAACTAGTATGCCCAGTAATAGATTTATAGAAGAGTTCGGACCTGCGAGAAAAAATGAAACGTCCATAGATCAGCGTCATAAAGACATAGCAGCATCACTACAAAAAATAACAGAAGAAGTAATAATAAAAATGGCCAATAACTTGTATAAAATTACAAAATGTGAAAATCTCTGTATGGCTGGTGGAGTGGCACTTAACAGTGTGGCGAATGGTAAGATACTGAAAAATACATCATTCAGTAATATATACATACAACCTGCAGCAAGTGATGCCGGAAATTCATTGGGTGTTGCATTTTACATTTATAATACAATACTAGGGAAAGAAAGGGTATTTGTACAGGACTCAGCATATTTTGGACCGTCGTTCAGCAATGCAGAAATATTAGACTACCTTATAAAAAATAAAATAGAATTCACTGACTTGAAAAATGATGAGAATGTAGCAAAAAAGGCATCAGAGCTTATCAATAATAACAAAGTAGTTGGTTGGTTCCAGGGAAGGATGGAATGGGGACCAAGAGCCTTGGGCTCAAGAAGCATTCTATCGAATCCGTGCAATCCTGAAATGAAGAACATACTAAATGCGAAAGTAAAGCATAGAGAAATGTTCAGACCTTTTGCGCCCGCAATTTTAGAAGAAGATGCAAAAAAATATTTCGACTGTGACTATCCGATTCCACTGCCGACAGATTTTATGCTAATGGTATATCCAATAAAGAAAGGGAAGCAAAACCTGTTGCCATCTGTTGTACATGTTGATGGATCTGGCAGGTTACAGACTGTAAGAAAAAGCCAAAATCCAAGGTATTATAATGTGATAAAAGAATTTGAAAAACTGAGTGGAGTTCCAATAATAATAAATACGTCATTCAATATAAGGGGCGAACCGATAGTGTGTACACCGCATGATGCTTACAAATGCATGATGGGAACTGGTATAGACTGTCTTATCATGGAAAATTTTCTGATATTTAGAGAAGACAACAGGAAAGATATGTGGGACAGCGAGAAAAACGCTAGGGACTAAACTATCCCAATTCTTTTCAATTCTGAATATATAAAATTACCTACCTTTTCACTGCCTTTTATACTAAAATGACCATCGTATAGAGAAACGTAATCATCAAATTCTGTTACAACAGAAGACGTGTCTATGTAGGAAATATTTTTATAGTTAAGATATTCTATAAGCATCATTCTAGGTCTGCTCATTTCTTTTTGGGAAATATAATTTTTATGTACGCCGTTCCAATAGTTGTAAAACTGTTTATTTATTCCCCTAGAATCGTCCACTATAACTATTAAAAATTTTGTCCCGTTTTTTGCAGAGTACTCGTTCAGTTTATCTAATAAAAATACAGTCCTGCTAAAAATATTTTCAGTAGTTTTAATGTAATTTATTGTTCCGTATGTTGTATAGTTTTCTCTATTTACTATGTTTACATAAAACGGTGCGGTAAATGAGGCAAAAATTCTGTATACACCACTTTTTTGGTTTAGAAATAATTTGATCTGTTCCAATGTGGTAGGCTGCATATATTTTTCTTTTATAATCATAGTTCCATTCTCAATATACGTCATGTTGTTTTGTGTAGTATCCAAAAAATCGTTAGCTATTGTAAATTGGAGAATAAGTATATCTGGGTTGTATTTGTAACCCTCCTTAACATAGTACAAATATTCGTTATCAGTTCCCCATGCTTCCACGCCGCGATTTATAACCTCCCATCTTGAAGAAGAATTATTGTTAAGATCATTGGAAAGTAATGTAGTATACATTTTATCAGATGGCACCGCATTATTGACAGTCATAGAATCGCCTATTACCATAATACGTTTGGTATTATTCTGCTTTGAATAGTTATACTCGGCGCTTCTGAACCCATTAGAATTTATTACAAGATCGCTTGTATAGTTAGAAAAACGGTCGGTTCTGTTAAGGTGAGGTATGTAAATGTGGTGAAAATTATCATCGAATTGCACACTCGAGTAGTAAACATAAATCAAGGAATGCAACAATAACTCGGCCAAGGCAAAAAAGAACGCTACAAAAATGATAAATTTGGCAGCTTGAACAAGTTTAATTCTCAAAATATCACCCGATTAAAATGTTACTTTGTACAGTTTGACCTCTCCACCCCAGTTGTTGACAAATTCGAAATGCTGCAATCCGGCTCCGTTGTACAAGAACATCCTGGTGAACATCGAGTTCTCAAGTTGTGGTGGGATAAACAATACATTGCTATTGCCAGGTTCCACCCAAAGCGTACCATCTATTATGGCATCGTCCTGCGTATACAGTCTACCAGCACCATTTGAATCGAAATATACAAAGTTCCTTAACTTCAGTGGTTGTGCTGTTCCCTGTTGTTGCAAGAATACAATTACAGTGCTATTTGTTACGTAAACAACAAATGATTCCTGCTGGGACAGTGGATAAGTGTAAATTATTGCATTCTGTCTTACGTCTGGTCTTGCACTGGCAAGCGCCGCTGTGTTATAAACATAAGGCGTACCTCTCTTGTCTACAGGATTCCATGTTGCAAAATATGTCCACCATGTACTCTTTCCTATTAAATCAGAAGATGCTATATAGTACATTGAATTGCAACCAGGTTTTCTATACTCCTTAAGTATATCCAAAGCCAGTGTCTCATTAGATGTAAGAAGTGTGGTAGATATGTCCTGTATTCTGGCCGTTGTCTTGTTTCTGTCTTTATATAGAACTATGTGATTGATATTGCTGTCATATTGTTCAACCTTAACACCATCTTCCGTATAATTGGCAGAACGTGTATAGAGATTACCTTGAGATGCTCCATCAAAAACTACAGCTCTTCTCGCTATACCGGTTATGAAATGTCCAGGGTCCCAGTAGGTCGCTACAACTGCACACTCTGGTGTGTTTTCCTTGATCCACGTCAAGGCCTGGTACCAGTTATCAGAAAGTACAGTGCCCTGGTTCTTTCCTATGTAAATAGCTGGCTGTAAATAAAGAAAATATAATTCGGTAAATACAAAAAATACGGCAATTGCCAAGACAAAATCACGTTTAGTTATATTTTTTGTCAAGAAAAGAAAAATTCCTAGTACCATAAGAACTGAAATACCTATCAGTAAATCAAAAAATACTATCACGATTGGCAAAATAATTGTCGTGAATTGGAAAATATTTTCTTTCTTCATATTAATCACTTAAAGTCTTGTCCTCGCCAGTTGCCATGCGTATTATTTTTGAAAATATTATGGCGGATCCTATTGCCAGCGGTGCTGAAAATAATATGCTGAACCTGACAGCCACTACTGTGGCGAGAAATGGCCCAAGGAACCAAACAAGCAGGAGCAGGACTGTATCTATGTGCTCCCTCTTTTTGTAATAGGAATAAAGAAGGTATATCAGCGTGTATATCATCAGGAAAAACGACGACAACAAAATAAGCGGGCCGCCTACGACACTCGTCCGTTCTATTATTTCTCTTGGGCCGCCAGATTGCTGTAGCTCTGCCACAGATACATAAACATTAGGGAATTGTACATCCTCTCCTTTTATCGATTGGAATTGGATCGGTCCAGCTAGTGCGCTGTCTATTTTGGATAATCCATAAGAGGGAATTGTCAGGACAAACGCCAATATCATATAAAGCAAGAAGCTCATCACTATGTATTTCGTATCATGCCATGCCATTTTAATATTTCTTCTTTTCAAAATCGTAAAAATTATCTTTAGAATTATAAAGCCAGCAAACAACCAGAAAATATACCAATAACCAGCCCATGTAGAGTACCAAACCCATAGAACTATACCAGTCAATATTGAGTAAAGTAGAAGTTTTTTATTAAATGATTCGGCCAGGCTCGCATATTTGTATGTGAGTATAAGTGCTGCCATGGTTATCATCGACATTAGGATGACGATCGCATCCGAGTCCGGGTCGCCGCCTAAGGAGCGTGACAAGTTGCTTATATCGAAGACATAGATGAATGCGGCAAACACACCTGCCTTCCTGTCATAAAGCGCTTTACCTATGAAATAAAGCGGTATTACGGCCAACGTAGCTAGAAATGGGGGAAAATATATAAGAAACTCCCAAAGAGGCAAGTGAACAAAGTTGTTTACAAGCATGTAGCCATAAGCGCCAATGTAAAAGTAAGGATATATCCACTGTGGGGGTCTGTAAAATCCATCTGGCGTTAGTTGATAAACGTCTAACGTCGGTAAAACGCCATTGTTTTGTACAATCTCGTCTATCCATCTGTAAAATACATAAGAATCTATATTGCGTAAGTAGGGCCATCTGTAATCTACAAGACGAACGTACATGGACAATAGTATAATGATTACTATTGCAATTATTGTCCATCTGTTTTTTAATAAGTGAATTAATTTCTCTCGTTTATGTGTCTTTTGATGTGTATGAACGTACATGTAATACAAAAGTGCACCAACCAATGGCAGAATTAAAGTTAGAGCTATCCATTTTTTAGGTTTTTTAGTTTTTAGGATGTCGGAAACTGTCCATACAAAAGAAGTTATCCATAAGGCGATTAGAATAATCAAAGATGTTGCGATTACCCCAACAATTTCATGTGTCATTTTTATCTTATAAGAGGTTTAGGCAGAAACTTTAAAAGCCCTAATTTTTCTTCCCTACAGCTATGTAATTCATGCCAAACTCAAATTTTTTGGAGATCAATATTCTAAATCCTGTACTTTTAAGCAGTTTTTCTATTTCCTCCAAGGTAAAATAACGTTTATGATCTTTTGTTGTTTTCTCTTCTGTAAAACCGAAGTTTACCAGAAGCTCCCAGAAAGGTTTTGCCCGTGACATAGGAGTTGTTATTATTATAATTCCGCTTTTTCTCAGAACCCTATTACATTCGTACAATATTTTTACCGGTTTATCTATGTGTTCTATAAAGGCGATCATTGTCACTACATCGAAAGATCCCGGCCTGAATGGAAGTTTGTCAAAGATAAGTGTTTTTTTTATAGTTATATTGTCTTTTTTTAGATTTTTTACGGCTATATCGATGCCAACTCCTGATTTAATTTTATCTTTGACTTCGTCGAGGAGATAAAAATCTCTGCCACAGCCAACATCCAGAACTTCTGAATTCTTAGGTATGTAATTCATTACTTTCTTATTTCGTATAACGCGGAAAATTTTAACAAAAATTTTTGTCATTCTATCAGTCCCTTGTATCGCAATATTACGAATAATCTTATTTAAGTTGTCTGTTTATAGATTTTGTATGTTTTTGTCAGTTATAATACCAACCATAAATGAGGAAAAATCGATAGGCAGTACAATAAAAAGAGTTGGGAAACACCTGAAAAATATCCGTCACGAAATAATAATAGTTGATACAAATTCTACTGATAAAACAGTAAAAATAGCTAAATCACTTGGTTCAAATGTAATAAACGAACCGAGAAGAGGATATGGACAGGCATATAAAACAGGCTTTAAACATGTAAAAGGTGATATCATCGCGACACTCGATGCGGATTCGACATATCCTGTAGAAAGTATACTTAATCTAGTAGATACTTTAGAAAAATATAATGTTGATTTCGTGAGCGGTATGCGAAAACGCTCGGAAAATATGAGCCTGTTGCATAAGTTTGGAAATTGGGTTATAACAACATGGATAAACATTATGTTCTTTACAAGATTTTCAGATTCGCAGTCTGGTATGTGGGTATTTAGAAAAAGTCTCCTGAAGAGAATGAATTTGACAAACAGTCGGTGGCCATTCTCCGGTGAAATAAAAATTGAAGCGTGGAAAAACGGAAAATTTCTAGAAGTTCCAATAGAATATAGAACACGAAGAGGAGAGTCAAAAGTCAGGAGCTGGAAAGTGGGCTGGGAAAACATAGTATTTTATTTTAAGAAAAGATTTAGATGACCTACTCCCTGCGGTTGAAACCGCAGGTTTCTGCTAGGGTCATAGGAACTCAACGCCGTGGTGGGTCTGCTGGCTCAGCACGTACTGAATTGCTTTTTCTTCATCAAGTCCAACAGTTCGCGCCATGTATCCACGTGACCAGAAATGTCCCTTTGGATAGCGAAGCCTGAAGTGCTCCTTCACGCGAAAGATTTTCCATGCGGAAAATCCTTTCAGCAGCTTCGCTGCCCTTTCCTCGTCAGTGCCCTTTGGCAACTCGACGACAACGTGCACATGATCAGGCATGACCTCGATAGCAAGCAGCTTTATGTGATGCCTGCAGGCCGCTTGCCTTATGCATGCTTCGACAAGCCTGCGATTCTCCTCCTTTCGCATCATGTCGTACCTGTATTTTGTGCACCATTCGATGTGCCATACGCTCCGTCTCGCGCAGTGATTTTCCATAGCCAAGGCTAATTGCATCCAAACCAACTCCTTTTTATGTCAGAACGAGCAAAGCTACAGCTAGTGAGAACTGCGAGCTATGTGCTCGGGGCGGCCTTCGGGCTGCTCCTTATAGTCATTTGTAAAACAGATTAGAAAAAGATGGTGGCGGCAATTCATTCACCGCTTGTTGCGAACCTTGTCAAAGCGGTGGATTTTTTGCCGCAGGGTTTAAAATAAAGGTGTATATAAAAATGGTATACTAATTCTTTCTGTCACGTGCAGAATGATAGAACCAGCCATTAGTAATACAAAAAACGCATAAAGCATAATAATGAAATATTTTGTTTTCCTATCTTTTTCGATAAATGACAATGCCATAAAGGCTGGAAATGCTATGAGTACGTAACGTGTAAATCCGTATAAGTTCGAAGATATTAAGATTATTAACATGTTTAGTGCAAAATAAATAGTATATTCATGTTTCAGCTTCTTGTAAGAAATGTATAACAAAACGAAGAACATTGCGACAATTGCCAATGTAAAAATATGATACGCCATGTTGATCAAAGTCGTGTCAACAAATATAGCTCTTATAGAAAAAATTATACCTTCCCATGGTAAACTAAGAGATTTCCCAAAATTAACGGCAGATTTGAACTGTATCAGAGCGTTGCCTGTAATCAGATACTCATAAAACATAAAGGTTGCTACGCCTATCGGCATGCCAAGCAGATAAAGTATATCAGACTTTATCTTATTCAGACTGAATTTTGTGCCTCGTAAGTAAATGTAAAGAACCGGAAATATTAATAAAATACCTTGCATCCTTGTTAACACGATAAAAAATCCGAGGATCCCAACAATGAGCCAGTTCTTTTTTTTAGCGAAATAAAAAATAGATACCGACAAAAACAAGAAAAGTGATTCTGTATACATCATGGTGAAATAGAAGGCTGTTGGAAAAAATAATATGTAAATTACTGTACTTTTTGCCATTTCTTTTCCGAGTTCTTCCTTCATAAGCAACCAGAGGACTGTGATTGCAAAGAAAGATGCCATGTTGGATATGAGGAACGCAGCAAGCGGGTACCCGATGAACCCGAAAATATGTATCAGAAGAGGGTAAAGTGGGTACCAGTGATAGTTAGGTGCTACATATTCTCCAAAATTATCTCTGTATCCGTTTTCTGCTATATCCAAGTAAGCCGTTGCATCGTATTGTGCGAACGGATTCAAAAATAAATTGTCTGTGATTTTTTCGGTATGTGTTATTTCAGCGGGCACAAAAAATTGCGTCCCGACGGCTATGAAAATTACAAATATTTTATAAACAACGAATATTAGGAGGATCTTCCTGAATTCTCGGTCGTTTAGCAGGCTTCTAAATTTCGATGCCATAAGTAGACTACCAAATAATGAACATAAAAAGCTTAAAACAAAACTTAGCCAATGCGTAAATACAAAATTTTTATGTTCGGAGTAAGCATAGCTATGTTATTAGCCTTGGTGGCTTATAACAACCCGTTTGTTCTTGGTAATCTACTAGTAAACAGTAACTATAATTTTATAATTGCTGGATTTTTTGTCGCGTTCTTAACAATGGTATTGGGCGTCTTGAAATGGAAGTTGCTATTAAAAAAGGTGGGTTTTGTAGTGCTGTTTCCAATACAAATTCTCGGTTTTACAGTAAGTAATTTTACACCGGGAAAGGTCGCAGAGCCTGCAAAAACAGTTATCTTAAAGATGAGGACAGGCATACCCGTTTCCACCTCTCTTACATCAATAATTTGGGAGAGATTAATAGACGTCATGGTTCTAGTTTTATTTGCTGCAATAACGATATCCAGTCTTTCACTTTCTTCAGAATTTTTTGTAATAGGTCTGCTAAGCATTTGTATTTTTTCTGCTATAATTCTTATTTCGGTCGCGGTGCTTTTTAACAAACGGTTTGGAATAAAGATATTCTATATAATTAAAAAATTGCCTGTACTGAAACGCTTGCCAGAAAATTTTATGGATTTGTTTTATAAAGTACGAATAGATAAAATAGCATTGTCGAAATGTTTCATAACAACGCTAATAGCATGGACCGGGGAGGGATTAGTGCTTTACTTCACTTTATTGGCATTCGGTGTGCAAATTAATCCTGTTATATTGGCTGGAATTGTTGCGCTGTCTGTTGTAATAGGCATAGCATCTTCACTGCCAGGAGGACTTGGAACAACAGAAATTGTCATGGCCGTTTTACTTGGTTTGGTCGGGGTTGAAAATAGCATAGCAGTGACCGCTGCGATAACGTTCAGGTTTATGACATTTTGGTTTGTTAACCTAGTTGGTGGACTGTCATTCATTTATCTCAGTAGAAAGTTCGAGCTAAAAAATATAATTTAGCGTAGCCCGAGTCCAAGTGAGATTCCAAGTTTCAGCATTTTTAATTTCGGTAATTTTATCAATGCTCTGCTAAATCTGTCGTAGTCGAATGTTTCTAAAGTATCGATATTTGGACCTATTTCCATGAATAAGTGATCTATATCAGCATTTGTAAGATTTCTGTAAAGCATTCTTAATAGGAATTGTTTATCGATCTCCCACGCGAAATCTTTTTTCCATGCAGACTCGTATTTTTTAAAAAATCTTTCATCGAATCTGTTATTGCCAAATGCGGCGCTAATAGTTTCTGCCGCATGTGTCGCCGCCATTAAACTAAACATTATGCCTCCGCCTGTGAGTGGTTTATTTTGTCCGCATGCATCTCCGACAAGAATAAGGCGGTTTCCGTAGCTCTTTACATAACCAGTTGGTATAAGATACGCATAAATTTCCCCGGCCGGAAGGAATTGATCCTTCTTAAAATGTTTCAGGTATATGCGCGGTCTGACAGAGGATATCGTGCCGTATTCGTTGTTTTGTGGTATTACCCAAGAAAAAAAGTCCGGTGAATAAAATTTATTGAAGAATACATTTATGTTCCCGTCTAGCTTGTTTTTTGTCTTTACCATAACACCAAGAGAGAGAAATGGCCTTTGTATGCGAGCGTATCTGCGTACTATGGAATTGGCGCCGTCGGCGCCGACCACTATTTTGCCTTCGTATACGCAGTTGACACCATGAACACTGACAGAATCCCTGCCGAATTTTACGCCTAACACGTTGTCATAGACAATTGTAGCATTTTTTCGTGCATTAATCCTAAGGAAGTGGGAAAATATTTCACGTCTTATTATGTACGCAAATGGTTTTCGGCTGTTCAGAGTAAACATGTGGCCGGATGGAGAAAATGCACTCATTCTGTTTATTTCATTCTTTATGAAATTCTCCCCGAAAAAATCTAGGAAGTCTTTTGATACAATTCCGCTGTCCTTTAGTACTATGTTTTTATTCTTTTCTATAAGCAATACATTAAGTCCGTCTAGCTTACTGGCTAGGTATGCACCAGCAACGCCGCCGCCGACTATGATGACATCGTACATTTTATCGCATAAAGTAGTATATTTAAAATTTATAAACGTCTCAAAAAGGTATTAAAAATGATTTATGAAAAGTTTGAGAGGTATTGGAAAATATGGCTGTGGATACCAGTAATTATGCTCATTATATCAGTTGGCGTAATCGTTAACAACATAGCCACAACTGGTTCTTTCATGAAAAAGGACATAGAACTCACGGGTGGTAAATCCGTTACATTCCAGATAAATTCCGCGGATCTCGATTCAATAAAATCGTCATTACCTTACGCCAGTGTACACGTAACCAGTGGCGCAGTGAAAAATTTGATCATTGATTTTCCATTCGAGAAGGACACACAGGACGTATTGGACACCGTTAATGAATTTGCTTCTGTAAATGGCCAGCCAACACTACAAGAAATAGGGCCGTCAATAGGCAACATATTTTTTCAACAGACTCAGCTGGCGCTAATAGTCGCATTCATTCTCATGGCCATAACAGTTTTTATACTGTTCCGGTCGGTTGTGCCATCACTCATAGTCATATTGGCTGCTACTGCCAACATTACAATAACAATAGCGGTTCTCCACATGACTGGAGTATCGCTTTCGTTGCCTGTAATAGCTGCCCTACTCATGGTAATAGGGTACTCTGTAGATACGAATATGGTACTTACTTCGGAGCTTCTGAAGAGTAATAACAGGAATGTCAGCAATGGTATAAAGAAAGCGATGAAAACCGGTCTTACTATGACTGCGACAATCTTTGTTGCCCTAATTGCCATGTACTTCCTTGCTGGCTCTGTTGTGATAGAGCAAATAGCTTTTGTGTTAATTATCGCAACGTTGTTCGACGCACCCACGACATGGATGACTAATGCAGGGGTACTAAGGTTGTGGCTCGCTAGGAAGAGGTGAAAAGAATGAAATACTCCTTAAGAATAGTTTTGTGGATAGTAATTCTAGTATTGGCGTCCATGACAGCATTTTATGTGAATTCTACATTCGTGATAGTGCCTTTTGTGGTGCTATCCTTTGTGTTGCTGATGCCAAGAGACTTGCTGAGAAGCCCTCGAATCCTCTTGTGGGCATTCTTTATTATAATATCCTTACTGCTGATAGGATTCAATCTTAATGCAAGTGGGTTTGTTGTAACAGGTGTCAGCAGCCAGGCCACTGGAATTGGAATCAAAGAAGTGATATACAAGATAAATGATTTACCAGCTGATTCTCAGATCAACAATAACTTCTCCGGTACTGTAAAGATCGATACTAACAGAGGTACAAAATTCGTCCGTGTAAACGGAACGCTAGGAATTGAAATTGAACCGGTATCAGCCACAAACTTGAGGTTCGGTCTTGATCTAAAGGGTGGTGTGCGCGCGGTTCTGGAGCCTAATGTAAGTGACAATGCTACCATTGAACAAATAATATCGACATTGCAAACCAGGATAAATGTTTACGGTCTGAGAGAAGCAGTTTTCAGGCCTTTATACAACGACGGAAAAGGTTTCATAGAAATCAGTATTGCGAGCGGCAACAGAGAAGAACTAAGGACACTACTAGAGAACCAGGGAAAATTCGAGGCAAAAATAACCATAGAACCGCGACTTGTTAACAATCTGGGTATGATTAAATTGGGTCATCAGTATAATTTTTCCGCCAGTGGTGATACGATACTAATAAGCGGCATCGTAGTAAATGAGAAAGAGACGTTCGAACTTAATGACATACTATTTGAATTAGATACTATATCCCAGAACAAGGTAAATATGACTGCAACCGTATTCGAGGGCAGTGATATAAAAACTGTTTTCTTTGACCCTCAACGGTCCAGAATAGAGTTAGCAGAAGGAGGGTATAGATGGTCGTTTGCAGTGCAATTGAGCCAGGAAGGTGCACAAAGGTTCGCGCTGGTGACAAGTAATCTTGATGTGGTTCCTGGTACTGGTTCGTTAAGTTCTCCGATAGTGCTTTATCTCGACAATAATCTTGTTGATTCGCTAAGCATCTCATCTACGCTAAAGGGAAGATCAGAAACTGAGATATCTATAAGCGGGTCTGCCGAAAGCCAGACATCAGCAGCACAGGCACGCGCACAGTTGCAATCAATATTGCGCTCTGGTGCTTTGCCGACAGAAGTTAAAATAGTCCAGCTCGACACGGTTTCGGCTGTTCTTGGGATAGGCTTCCTCAAGAATGCGATGTTAGCGGGCTTTGTAGCCATAATAGGAGTTATAATGATTGTTTCGATTAGGTACAGAAAAATAAAAATTGTTTTACCGATGTTAGCCATTTCACTGAGTGAAATACTGATAATACTCGGTATCGCATCGTTCATAGGATGGACGATAGATCTGCCGGCGATTGCAGGAATAATTGCATCCGTAGGGAGTGGCATAAATAGCCAGATAGTAATCATCGACCAGGCATTGAGACGTGAGGCAGAAGCCGCTTCCTTGCGCGAAAAACTGAAGAATGCGTTCTTTGTAATCTTTGGCGCTGGCGGCACTGTAATAGCTGCTATGTTGCCTCTTATGATAATAGGATTTGGTCTGCTGAGAGGCTTCGCCATAACAACTATTATAGGCGTGCTTGTTGGCATCTTAGTTGCGCGGCCAGCGTATGGTGCAATAGTACAAAGAATAATCAAGGACTAGAAAGGCAGGTAAAAAATAATAGTTGGCAGTATAAGAATTCCCATCAACACACCTCTTCTTACTCTGCAGAGATTTGCAAAAATGCCAAGTGCGGTGCAGATTGCTAAAAGAAGTAGTCCATAAATTCCTGTAAACAAAGCTGTCATAATTATTATTAGAATGATTATTGCCTTGCTTATTACTGCATAATTAATTTTCTCCATTACGCCTAATACCCTCTTTGCCGCAACAAGCGTTATGATGGCTGATAATCCTGAGACAAAAAGAGCGACGCCAACTATGAAAATAAATTCGTTGAAACCTATGATAGTAAGTTGTCCCAGTACAACTGCTATACCACTTCTGGATTTTTCTATCAGCCACAGAGATAAGATAGAGAGAAGTGTATTAGATATGGTTATTGCGCCTATTGTCATTAAGAACGACTTCTCGTTCTTATCAACGCTTGCAAGTGAGGCTATCTCACTCGAGCCGACACCTGGGAGCATTCCTGACGATATTCCTCCAAAGCTGCCAAAAATTATGGCTCTCCGTTGCAAACGACCGCTGACATGTATTTCTTTTCTCATTTTAGGTATTTTTATTTTCTTGTTGGAGCTGAAAAGAAGTAAACTTACTCCGAACAATCCGGAAAGTATGGGGAACAAAATAAAAGTTCTTTCTATCGGCAGTTGCTGAGATGTAAGACCAATTATACCTGATAGGGCGAAACATGAGAAGGAAATAATTCTCAACTTCGTACCTCTTTCGGATAAAATCATGAAACCTGCGATGAATATCAGTATAGCATAGGTAACTGGTCTAATAAAATTATAGACGGGTGGCGCGGCAAAAATTATCACTGGTAGCAGAGCCGTTATGATGGTAATAGATCCGAGACCACCAATGACGGCCAGTTTGATTGCGTCGTAACCACTACCTTGAAGAAGCATTCTATGGCTTGGTAATACCGACAGCTCCTTGCCGTCGTCTGCGGCCCCAAGAAGCATTGAAGGTATGAAATCGACAAACGTGTTCGATATTCCAATCGAAACAATAAATGCTATCAAATGTGGCACAGGTATGTTCAACTGTGTCAATACTGGGACTAGCAGAATTATCATGTTGGGATGCAATCCAGGTATTAGTCCGAAACCTACACCAACAAGAAGGCCAAGGAAGATAAAAAGTAAAATATCCAGCATTATAATTTCTAGGTTATAGCTCTACAAGGAAACAAACAGGGTACAAGGAAGAATTAAAAATTCTTCCTTGTACAAGAAAGAACTTCGTTCTTTCTTGTATTATTTCCTTGTGAGCTTATAGTGAAGCAAATGTATAATATCTTGACTATTTATTTGCTTCACTATAAGCTTCTTTCTTAAAGAAGCTTACAAGCTTTTAAATCGGCCGC
>CAYJUT010000002.1:0-25630 GCA_964373415.1 uncultured archaeon
AAATAGTAAGAGTATTCTATTTGAAGTAATTCACGGCATTCCTGAATATTTTCATGCCATCTCCTTCTTTAGGAAGCCGACCCTCTTGCTTGAGTCTTGTCCAGTGCGGATGTGTATAAGGTGTGAGGTATCTTTCAGGATGCGGCATCAATATGAATAATCTTCCTGTTTGGTCGCATACACCTGCTATATCATTCATTGAACCGTTTGGGTTTAATGGATAAACTCCGTTTGCAGGCTCTCCTCTTTCATTAACGTATCTTAAAACAACTTGGCCATTTTTTTCAAGTCTGACAATCGATTCGGAAGGTAAGACAAATTTTCCCTCCCCGTGTGCTATAGGCAAATAAATTCTATCTATTCCACGTGTAAAGACGCAAAGATCTGTCTCACTTCGCATATGTATCCACATGTCATCGAATTTAGCTGTATCATTGAATGTCAGTGCTGCTTGCTGCTCTTGATAATTCCCATCAAGCGCAGGAAGAAGCCCGTAGTTAACTGCGACTTGTGCGCCATTGCATATGCCGATCATTAGCTTGCCGCTTTCCACAAATCTTTGGATGGCGTCCCCGATTTTGTATCGCATTTTATTTGCCATCACTATTCCGGTTCTTATATCGTCACCAAAAGTGAAGCCGCCAGGCATGACAAGGATTTGAGAATTATCAATTCTTCTATCATCAATATCATTTACGTGAACCCGACGTACATCGGACCCGGCAAGATTAAACGCAAACTCCGTTTCGATATCGCAATTAAATGCGTATCCTGTCATAACAATAGTTCTTGGTTTTGCCATTCTATCATCTCAATGTTGCTTGCCATGCGTCCTTTAAGTCTTTGATATGCATTCTCGTGTCAAATCCATTTCCTCTTAAGAAAAGATAATCGCGGTTCGTCACATTACCAACGTGAGAATAAGGAACTCCTTTCATTGTCCTCTCGAACCCCGCAAAGTATTGTTCCGGTACTTCGACAATAAGACGTGATGCAGATTCAGAGAAAAGCAAATTATCAGTCCTCAAATTTTCAGTTTTTGGAACCGTATCGGTGTTTATTTCAATTCCGTAACCGCCTGCAAATGCCATCTCTGCAGCTGCGACAGCAAGGCCTCCTTCAGAACAATCATGACACGCTGCGACAGCACCGCCCTGAATGGCACGATACAGTTTCTTGTATGTCTTTAGAGCTCTTTGTGCGTCGACCTTTGGGACTTTGTTTCCTATGAATGCTTTTTGCTGTTGGGATCCGACAATTGCATAATACTCTGATCCGCCTGTTTCATCGCCTGTCATACCTAGAACATAAATTCTGTTCCCTGGCGTTTTCGCATCCATTGTAATCGATTTTCTTATGTCGTGCGTGATGCCAAGTGCAGTCACAAGTAATGTAGGAGGAACTGCTATATGGACATCCGTCATGTTTAATCTACCAAAATAATCGTTAGATTGGCTATCTTTGCCGGAAATAAAAGGTGTCATGTAAGAAAGCGAGTAATCACGCACAGCCTTGCAAGCCCTGACAAGCTGAGCCACTCTGTATGGATGCTCAGGGCTTGACCAGCAAAAATTATCAAGCAATATTACCCTAGATGGATCCGCTCCGCTAGCCACTGCATTCCTTATTGCCTCATCAATATTTAGTGCAGCCATGTGATACGTATCGATAAGTCCATAGTTTGCATTTATTCCACCAGAAATCACAAAACCCCTGAAAGATCCTCTCTGCTGCATCTCCAAGGGCCACATAACTGATGAATCGCTGGGGCCATCATTATTTCTTCCTGTAAGTGGCTTTATCACAGTTGATGCCTGAACTTCATGGTCATATTGTCTGATTACAGACTCTTTACTCGCTATGTTTGGACTTGCCAAAAGTTTTTTCACGGCCCACTCTAAAGTTGGCTGCTCAAAATCTGGTTCTTCATGAACAGGCTGCGTCCATACGCCTTCCAGTTTTTTCCTTGGAAATCCGTTGTGAAGGAATTCTAAATCGATATCAGAAACGTATTGACCGCTGTAAGTTGATTTGAATCTTCCTGTATCAGTATATACACCAATAACAGTTGCCTCTACCCCACGCCGTCTGGCAAGTTCTATTACGGATGACACATGTTTCTGAGGGGTGGAAATCGTTATTCTCTCTTGCGCCTCGCTCAGGGCTATTTCCTTTGGCTGCAGGCCAAGATATTTTAGTGGGACTTTCTCCAACCACAACTCACCGCCGCCACTCTCTCTTGACATTTCACCCACTGAGGACGTCAGGCCGGCGGCTCCATTATCCGTTATGCTTTTGTAATAACCAAGGTCTCTGGCTTCCAAAGTCATGTCGAAAAGTTTCTTTTCTCCATATGGGTCACCTATCTGTACAGCCGTGGCTGGGGCGTTCTTGTCTATACCAACCGAGGATGCAGTTGCTCCATGTATCCCGTCTTTACCTGTCTTCCCGCCGAGAAGTATTATCGCATCTCCAGGTCTTGCTTTCTTTTCGTGTGAAGGTCTGCCGTTGATGTAAGAGGGTGCAATACCAACAGCACCGCAATAAACGAGTGGTCTGAAATAACTTAAAATTGCACCGGTTTGGTCTACTACACTGCCCATGGGGTAGCTATCAAATCTTATTGAACCATTGACAGTAGGAGTGCCAAATTTATTTCCATAATCCTGCACACCTCTCCTTATATCCTCATACATTCTCTTAGGATGCTTTGCTCCTTCTGGTATCGGTCCGCTGTACCTTGGATCTGGAAAGCAAAAGTTATCTGTGCTAGCAGCTATTCTATGTCCCATTCCAGTTTCGTGTGGGTCTCTCAGAACTCCCCCAAGTCCTGTACCAGAACCTGAGAAGCCGTCCAAGAATGAGGGGAAATTATGAGTTTCGATTTTTATTGCAAGATTAAAACCATCGCCAAAATAAATCACTCCTGCATTGTCAGTAAAAACTGAGCGTAGCCAATCTCGTTTACCAAGCCTTTTTCTTATCACATCCGTTGGATCGCGTATAAAAGTTTTGTATAGAGAATTAATAACTTCTACTTTTTTGCCTTCTCTGTAAGTTACTAAGGCATTCATTCTTTTGTGAACACAATGATCGCTCCACGCTGCCGCAATAATTTCCAATTCTGCATCAGTAGGCCTCGGGTTATAATTTCTAATTACTTTCATCTCACTCAAATTAAGAGCAAGAGGACCTGATCTTATTTCGCTGCCATCTTTGTTGTAACCTTCTATTATGCCAAACTTTCCAATTCTTTCGAGCTCCTCATCACTGACATTCAAGTCTACTAACTTTACTTCAGGTTTATGCTGTAATTTAACAATAGGCATGTATATTCCAAATCCTTTTTTGGGGTCCCATTCATCAGAATTTTTTATTTCCCATCGCTCAATCAACCCATTTGCAAGAAGATCAGAGGCAATTCTATCCACGTCAGTACGTGTTAAATTACCCTTCAGGACGTACTGTCTCGACACATATACATTATAATCAGCGCCAGTCATATCGCGTATAGCTTCGGAGGCAATTCTACCGGTTCTGTCAGTAACGCCAGGCCTATATCCGACTTCTATAACCCAAGAAAAATCCTTCGTAATCGGAGAAGTGGATGCTGACATTACAATAGGGTCCGCAAATAATTCTCTTGCTAATCTGTCAAGTTGTTCTGAAGACAAGTCAGCATCTATTGTATAAACACCCACAGTTCTTACTGATTCAACTGGTATTGTAAGATTTTCTGCTATGCTATCCCTCAACTTCTGGCCAGTTGCATCCAAAAACTCGTCCTTAATCGCAACTTCAATCCTATGGGCCAAGAATTACACCTTTAACGGAAATAAATCAAATCGTTGGTAATATAACCCACGACTAACTCGAAGTTGAGCTTTGCCCAGCTTGAGTCGCCAAAAGACTTCTAAAGAAGTCTTTTGTACGAAGTCGTGGGTTTGTCAACGATAGGATCCCAGATTCATTGTGTTTCATCTGCCATCTGAAGATGGCAGTTTTCAATGAATCTAAGATAATAACTCTTTTATACTTGAACAACTTGATTCAAGTGCAAAAATTGTAATTTATTAGTAATTCATTCAGTCAATACAAGCTAAAATATCGCTAGCGTGTGCGTGTCTTATCCCAATATACGTGTATCACGAGCCGCTTCTCCATTGGATAGTGATTTTCGCAGAAAGCCGCCTCTATATCTCCGCGTATTGCTGTTCGGGTTGCTAGTTGCTCGCACGCGATGCATTGCATTATTATCACCAAATTTATAATATTTTTCTTTTCCAGTAGGGGTTTTCTTTTTAATATTCTTTTCCGAGGTTTTCTTTTTAAGAAAAGCTCAAAGAAAAGGGTTATCCTGTGTAGCTTACCTCTTCCTCTATTACCTGCGCCTTTCTCCTCTTTAGTGTGCTCTCGTAGAACTGGTTCATCTCTTCGCTCACAGACGGTCTTATCTCCTTCAGTGCCTTGTCGAAGTCGTTTTTTGTCACGATCTGTACTTCTGTGTCTCGTCTCATCGCGTTTAAGCCAGCCTCCCTAACAAGTGCTTCTAGATCCGCTCCTGAGTGGCCAACACTTTCCTTTGCTAGCTTCTTGAGATCTATATCATCTGCAAGCGGCATGTCATGTGTATGTACGTTCAGCACAGCAAGCCTTGTCTTTTCGTCCGGGGTTGGCACAAGTATTTGTCTATCGAAACGGCCTGGTCTTAGCAGGGCAGGATCGACAATGTCAGGTCTGTTAGTTGCAGCTATAACAACCACGTCGTGCAAATCTTCTAGTCCGGATATTTCTGCGAGCAGCTGCGAAACAACGCGCTCGGATACATTATCACCAGCATTCATGCCCCTTCTAGGAACCAAGGCATCTACCTCGTCAAAAAATATTATTGCAGGCGCAACCTGTTTTGCCCTGCGAAAAACATCGCGTATATGTTTTTCTGATTCGCCCACCCACATTGAGAGGAGTTCGGGTCCTTTCACCGAAATGAAGTTGGCTCCGGATTCATTTGCTACAGCCTTTGCGAGCAGCGTCTTGCCGCATCCCGGTGGCCCGAACAGCAATACACCCGTAGGTGGTTTGATACCGAGCCGCTTGAAACTGTCCGGATATTTGAGAGGCCACTCAACGACTTCTTTCATTGATTTCTTTACATCTTCCAGTCCGCCTATGTCTTCCCACTTGACTCTCGGTATTTCGATGAGAACTTCCCTCATTGCTGATGGCTCAACCATTTTCATAGCATGGTCAAAATCTTCTTTCGTGACTATAAGCTTCTTCAGTATCTCCTGGGGTATCGGCCTGTCACCTTTTATCGATCCTATGTCCGGCAATACGCGTCGCAGTGCAGACATGGCAGCTTCTTTGCAAAGCGCAGTGATATCAGCACCTACGTAACCATATGTTATTTCTGATATCTGGTTTAGATCCACATTCTTTTCAAGCGGCATGCCCCTTGTATGTATCTGTAGAATCTCCTTGCGCCCATCCTTGTTCGGCACGCCCAGCTCGATCTCGCGATCAAACCTGCCAGGCCTTCTTAGGGCAGGATCTAGTGAATTTGGTATGTTCGTCGCGCCTATGACTATAATTTTCCCACGTGACTTCAAACCATCAAGCAGTGTGAGTAGCTGGCTTACTACACGCTTCTCGACTTCGCCCTTGACT
The DNA here is from genome assembly GCA_964373415.1 of uncultured archaeon. Lineage (GTDB taxonomy): Archaea > Aenigmatarchaeota > Aenigmatarchaeia > GW2011-AR5 > GW2011-AR5 > GW2011-AR5. Next base: position 5,668 of record CAYJUT010000002.1, read on the forward strand.
TCTTCACGTTTTGGCGCTATCGAATCAATTTCATCGATGAAAACTATGCTTGGCGCGCTCTTTTCCGCCTGCTCGAATATTTTCCTTAAATTTTCCTCGCTTTCGCCATAAAACTTGCTATTATGTAGCAGTAACATATTTGTTGTTGTGAAATTATCCTTGTCAACAGTGAAGTCATAGAGCTCCTGTTCGCCTGCATAATTTATTTTTTCTATTTTTTCCCATGATATATCGTCACGGATTAGAGTATTGAATTCTTTTATTACATTTTCATTAACTGTTCCATTAGCTTGTGCTATCTCAAATAATTTTCTCATCGCATGCTTAGTAAAATGATGAGTCCTGTACACATAATAATCACGGTTTCTGAACGTCTTGTATGGCAGTGTTCCGATTGCATTAAGAAGCAATGTTGGTCGCGGTATGTTCTCGTATTTCATGATATGTTTGACTTTCTTTATCTCTTGCAACTTGTTTAGCTTTCTCGTGCCGTTGCCGATCTCCGCAAACTTAACACGTCCATCATATCCTCTTACAACAAGCTTTTGCATGAGTCCCATAGGAGTCTTATGCTCCTTCAACTTTGTTGCTACCTCTAGTTTAACTTGAAGTAATGTTTGCAACTCCTGGAGGAATCCCCGGTCAGCACTATAAAGTATCGGTGTCGGGTATTTGATTCCTTTTATCTTCATTACACTTGTAGTTCCGTCGCCTTCAAAGTATCCCCTGACAAATGCCCTTATTTCATTTTTCGGCAGTTTGAAAAAGTAGCCAGGAATTGTGAGCTTGTTTCCATTCTCGAATCCAAGCAATTTAAGATACTCAACTAGTGTTTTTGAATATACCGAAACTTTCCCGGAGTCGTCATGAAAATGACTTACCCCAAACAACCCGGTGCAAAGTGTCTTGAATCTGTACCTAAGTTTGTTATCAATATTTGCAAATGAAATTCCGTCGCCACGTTTGTCAATGCTACCTTCGGCGACAACTAATCCCAAAAACTCGAGCAGTTCGGGCGAGGTCTTTTTTGGCAGGTTGATAAAGTTACTTCTGGGCAGATTTCTACTTTTCATTGCGTACGTTCCATTTCTTTTAATCACTCCTTTTATTTTGTCGGGATTAATTTTGTGGCTCTTTTCCTCTGTTGCTACCTTGCTTATCCTAGCTACATAATCGCCTTCCTTAAGGTCCGTGACTCTTTTCCAAATCAACTCGCCGTTCTCGTATACAAGGAATGGCTGGTTGTGTGAAGCTGTTATAACATTACCATCGCTTATATCCAGTTTGTAAGAAGGTGCCGTAAGTTTTGCCGTATGAGTGATATGTGCCTTGACTATCTTGACATTCTCATCCAGCGCAAAAGTAGTTATCGGTTCTGTCAGCTTCTTGACTTTCATCTTTCTAACTTCATTGATGTCTCCGTCCATTTCAAATATATCCCTTGCTTTGACAAACCCTTTTGGATTCGTCATTATCTTTGTGTCGCCATCAACGCACATCACTTCCGGACCATTGATAACAAAAAACTTCGCGCCCGATTCGTTTGCCACCGCTTTCGCGAGGAGAGTTTTACCAGAACCGGGGGGTCCGTGCAATAAAATTCCTTTTGGCGGCTCGATGCCTAAGCGCTCAAACAGTTCAGGATGCTTTAGCGGCAACTCTATCATCTCTCGTACTTTCTTGACTTCTTCGTGCAATCCACCAAGGTCCTCGTAAGTTACCTCTGGTATGCGCTCTTCTTCCATCGGCCTAGTGACCTGAGGAAGCAGCTCGACATCAGTTGCCCTCGTAATTCTAACAATTCCCTTTGGTTCTGTGGCGACCACAACAAATTTTTCCTCGCCGAACGGTGTAAACAAGAATTCGCCGAAGTCCATGCCGAAGAATTGCTCAAAGACGCTGTTGCTTCGTCTGTCCTGCACTATTGGATTCGGTATTATTATATCGCCTGTGACAAGCGGTCTCATCAGTATATTTTGCTTGATAAGATTGCCGCCCATGTGTATGATTATTCCCTTTCGTGCCGGCGCTATAGTGACCGATTTCGCCTCGGCTACGGTCGCTTTTTTCACTTTAACTGACTCGCCTATGCCAGATCCACAATTTCGTCTTTCGAGACCGTCCATCCTTATTATGTCTAATCCGATATCGACAGGGTACGCACGTATAGCTATGGCAGCCGTTTTTCGCTTGCCCTCTATCTCTACTATATCGCCTTCAGCTATTCCTATACGTTTCATGTCCTTTGCGGATATCCTTATTATACCGCGACCAAAATCCCCTCGTTCAGTCAACTCGCCAACTTTAAGCTTCATATCTTCTGTCATGTTCCATCATCCTACAAATTTACATTGTGCCGTCCGTCTATAAACATCATCCAATAGACGTGTTTATACAGGTGAATAATAAACTTGTAGTATTCACCATGTATAAATAACACCAACCAGAGACCGGGCACATTACGTTACCGCCCCAGTTCCTCCGCCCTTGCCTCGAAAAGCCTTTTCAGCTGTTCAGGCTGCATCATAATCTTCATCATATCATACTCCACTTTGTCTTCCCACTCCCTGAAAAATTGCTGCATTCGCTTCATGTGCTCCATGGCAACGATAAATGCACTGTCTGCAACCCGTATGTGAGGTATCTCATCAAGCAAGCCTAGCCGTCTATACTCGTAGCGCTTGCCGCCGCTGGGCACAGTCTGCTTCCAGCCATGAAGCTCGCGAAAGAATTTGTTCCTCTCGTAATCCGAATCGAACTTTTTGGCCTGCGTATCAAACGTTATGATAACCGCAGCACCATTTCCATGTATTTCTATCCTCATTTTTACATCTACCTTTCTTATTTTTGAACCCACGTCTTGTTAGGGTTATGAATAACACTAAAAGTATATAAAGATTAGGGTTGACCTCATCCCTAAATCGTCGGGTGGTGAAACTAAAGACGTTTCCCTTTTAATCCTCCCTTGCTTTATTTCTATCATGCGCCTAGCAACTAATACGCCTCTTGACAAGCTTCTAGAAGGTGGAATAGAGGACGACACAATAAGCAATATATACGGACCGCCAGGATCGGGCAAGACAAATATCATGCTCTCGGCAGCCTTAGCCTGCTGCGAGTCCGGCAAGAGGGTAATATACATAGACACGGAAGGCTCTTTCTCACTTGAGCGCTTCGAGCAGATGGGTGGCTCGAGCTGGCTGAAGGGTATAAAATTCATCCAAGTATATTCGTGGAGTGAGCAGCTCCGTGCAGTCAAGGATCTGGAAAAGATAGTTGACAAGAATGTCGGGCTTATAGTTATTGATTCTATGGTCGCCCTTTATAGGTTGGAGCTGGACGAAAAGAACTTCCAGAATATAAACAAGCAGCTCGCAACGCAATACTCCATTTTATCGCGTATAACCAGAACCGAACACATACCAATAATAATTACTAACCAAGTTTACAGTAAGGAAGGCAACACGGAGATGACATCGCGTGCAATAGCAAAATACTGGAGCAAAACGCTCGTTGAACTGCGCAAGACTGAAAAGGAAAATCATCGTATTGCTATTCTGCGCAAACATCGCAGCCTGCCAGAAGGCCGCTCGATCGAGTTTGTAATAACAAAAGACGGCCTGAAGCAGGTCGGGAAGTTTAGCATTTTGTAATTACGTGGCAACTGCATACGTGATGTGTCATTTATCCGTGTGAAGTATAAAAATCTCTTTGTAAAATTAATAGAATGAAAAAAATATTTGACCCCTCAATAGGAAGACAGGCAGAATTCGTCCCGTGGGGCTCTGGTTCTGGAAGCAATATACAAGCCATGATAGACAATGCGACGAACTATCGTATCGTTGCATTGCTTTACGATAGGGAAATGTACCATGGTCAGCCTTGCAAGATACCTGAAATAGGTAGGCAGGCAGACGTACCGGTTATCTACGTTGACAGCAGCGAGGTCAGAAGAAACCCCACCGATGATCAGACAAGAAAGGATTACTACAAGCATGTTGTCGACGCTATAGAAGATCATGCTACACGTTATGGATTCAATGTGGACGCGGTTCCTCTTGGTGGTTTCATGCTAAAAGTCACGGAGCCCGCTCTTAGTACATGGCAGTTTACAAACGTTCATCCAGCAATGCTTCACATAATTGAAAATAGAAAAAGAAAATACACAGGAGACAAAGCTGTGCTTAATGTTTTGAGAGACAGACGACCAGCAACAGGTTCAACTGTTCATATGCTCACAGAAGAACTGGATGGTGGCGAGATACTAGTTGAATCTGGGTGGATGAGAATACCTTACAATAAGCTTCTGTCAGCTCTGTTGAAATGCTCAAAGAAAAGCAGCGACGTAGACCTATACGTCTATTGACGTATAGGTCAGCTAGGAGTATTGTGGGAACACAATACTCCTCACGTCGCTGCTTTTCACTAGGTTTTCAACAGAGCCCTTCTGTCTAATTCGGAAGAAGATCTGATAGTGTTCGCAAATTACGTCCAAGGCGAGCAAAAGAGATTATGTGACTGGCCTGCTTATGTGACCGCATTAAGAATGATAGCCGATGGTCGCTTTGCTCTAAGTGAAGAGAAAAACAGGACAGGTCTGAGAACTGTGTACTTGAACGGTAAGGCACTTCCTTATCAAGGATGTCAACTCGCCTGATTTTATAAATCTTCCTGCAAGCATTTACCTATGTTGATTGTAAAGATATTGGGAATTCTTGACATCATGACTGCCATTGTAATTTATACGAATTCAAGTCTGCTTTTCCTGACTTTCCCGCTGTTCCTCGTCCACTTCATAAAAGGTCTTACAAGTCTGGCTGCGGACTGGGTAGGAAAATTCTACGGCCTAGTGGATATAATTGCCTCATTCATTATATTGTTCAACTTCAATCTGCCTGTCGCTATAGAGGCGCTCCTGATAATTGTATTGGTTTTCAAGGGATTTACAAGTCTGTTGTAAGGGAAAAATAAAATCTAGTCTATTGATTATTTTTCATACTCGTCAGCCTAGTTGTTATTCATGAGAACACCTCCAAGTCGTAAAGTTGATATGGCCAGCAGTATGTCTGTTAGCAACGGCAGCTCACATCAGACTCTCGCTGTTCATCGGGAACGCTGTGCTAGCCCGTATGTCGTCGCTGTCCAGCACGAACTGCATTACCCTGTTGAGACCTATGCCGCATCCAGAGTGCTGTATTGGGTGGTCCTTTACGATGTCCAGATACCACTTGAAATCCTTGATGTCCTTACCCTTTTCCAGCAGCCTCTTGTACATCGCCGAGCTCTTCAGTTTCTCTATGAGAAGTTCGTAGTCGTGCTCGCGCTCCGCCGCTCCTACCGCTTCGCCGCTGCATGGCAGTATGAGATCGCAGCTGTTTACGAGGTTGCCGTTGCGTCTCATGTTGAAGAACTTTATCTCTTCAGGGTAGTGTGTTATGAAAAGTGGTGCGTCGCCTGCTAACGTTTTTTCGTGGATACCCTTGAGGTCGTTGCCCCATTCTATATGTATGCCAAGCTCCTGGAGTTTCCTTATTGCTTCAGTGTACGTGATTCTTGCAAAAGGTTTTGTGAGGCTTTTTAGTCTGTCCGCGTCTATTCCAAAGATATCGAGTTCTTTACACTCGGCCGCTGCATGTATCATTGCATGCACTATGTTTTCTATGTGTGTCAGAAGCTGCTCGAAATCTCCTGGAAATTCTATCTCGACTAGTGTGAACTCCGTCAGGTGCCTTTCGTCTATGTCAGGCTCTGCGCGGAAGCTGGGTCCGATGCAGAATACGTTTCCAAGTTTCGATATTAGCGCCTCCAAGTAAAGCTGCCCGGTTTGCACTAGATAAGCCGTCTCGCCAAAATAGTCAAGCTCGAATAGCGTATCTATATTTTCGCACGCGCCGGTTACTCGTGTTATATGCGGCACTGTAACCTCAGTGAATCTGTTCTCCTCGAAGTAGTGCCTTGCCGCTTTGAGCGTTGCCGCCTCTATGGCTGTTATCGCTGCCAGTTCTCTTGTAGCTAGCACTGCCGGCCTGTTGTTTGTTTGCTTGAATGCGTCTAGTGGTTTTGTATGTATGTAAGTTTCTATTGTCTTTGCTTTCATGAAAATCCCTCCTATTTGTTTTTACATGAAGAACCTTTGGTTCTTCTGTACAGGTGAAGTAACGCTTCACCTGTATTGGAGGGGAGAATACAGATTAGGGATAAACCCTTCCTTACTTCGTCTGGCCAGTTTATAAAGAAAAATTCTAAACATGTAGATTAATACTTTTGAAAACAAAGTAATACTTTCTGATAATGGTTATGTTACTGGGTTTTGATTGTAAAAATTTACTAAATCTAAAAAGTTTTCATAATCTCTAAATAATTGTTGCCGAAATTTTTCGGAACAGTTTCTTCTATGAATATTTTGTACTTGATTTTTTAATACCCGTAATTCTCTTACATTATAAGATCTGTAGTCCTTCCTAAGTTCTTGAAGTAGCCTGTATCCTCCTTTACCAGAAAATCTAATACTATCTATCCAAAGTTCAAATGGATAGTGTGTAATTGCCATTCTAGGATTTTCATAAAATTCTCTTGCGTGATAACCTTCATGATCTATAAGAGTACTTTGAAAATCGCCTAATGTTTTATAATATTCTTCACCGAATGCCCTTGGAAAAACCTCTACTTTACTTCTGAAGCCTTTCAAGAAAAAACTAGAAGGTAACGATGGGCACGTCAACATAAGTTGACTCATTACATCGTCATATGACGGTTCAAAAGGCACATAAGTTACACGCATAAACTGCGATGCATCTTCTAAGTCTACAGAAGCTATAAATTCTCTTCTGTAATCAGGTTGTTGTACAGCTCTTTTCCAATCAGATTCTGTAACCATATGCAAAGTAAAATACAAACTTTTAAGAATGTCACATCAGCGGCTCTAAAACGTTAACGACTATTCCTTTTCCTGCGAGCATCCTCGCCAGTTCCTCCGGGTCCGCATCAATGCCGCTTATTCCATACTTCTCAGAGTTGTAATGCATTGGGGCGAGAAATCGTGGCTTGAATGTAAGAGCTGCCGATGCGGCCTCGTGTACTGTCATTGTGTACGTGCCGCCTATCGGAAGCAGCGCCACATCCATGCTTTCTAGCATGGACATCTCTTTTATGTCGTCCGTGTCGCCTGCATGATAAATATCCATATCATTTATCTCAATGACGTAGCCGACGCCCAGTCCGCGTGGATGGAACGGCTGGCCCGGCGCGCGGAATTTGTTGTTGTTGTAAGCCTCAACGGATTTTATCTTGATGTTGCCGAAACTGTGTTTGCTGCCTGCCTTTGTCTCAATGCCAAAGCCCAGTTTGCTCACAACACCAAAAGGTCCGATAACTTTCGTTGTTTTATCCTTTAGAATGTTTATTTTTGCGGGGTTGAAATGATCAAAGTGGTCATGAGTAACCAAAATTATATCCGCCTTTTCAGTCCTCTCTGGAAGCACAAAGGGATCTACATAAATACGACGTTCGCCGTCTGTTATCAGAAACGAAGCGTGGCCGAACCAGACTACAGAAATCTCGCCCAATTTTATCTCGTGCATAGCATTAATTAGAAGTAGAAATTATAAAAATCACTGCGCAGCAGCCCTGGCCTTCGCAATAGTCTCATGCGTCTTCCCATGCAATGTGAGTGCACGCTTTGTCTTGAAAGATTTGCTACATGCCGCACAGACAAGCTTTGCAGCTTCCTTGCTTGCGCGCCTGCTTTCTATCTGGACCTGCTTTAGCTTGTTCTTGTCAAGCCAGTCCTTCTTTGTGGCACACGTTGGGTCAAGGCACATGCGGAATGGTCTTGCGCCAGATTTTTGTACTTGTATTATCGGCTGTTTGCATTCCTCACACGTTTTGCCCGTGGACATTATTATTCCCTCACGTGGTAGCGGAAATCCGACACGGCATCCTTTTGGATAGCCGCTGCACCCTACGAAACGCTTGCCTGTGCGCCAGTTCTTGTGGACCTTTAGTGTGCCGCCACATTTCAGGCATGTTCCAAGCTTTGATTGCTTGTCCTGTGTCGCGATAACCGCGCTGGTAAGCTCATCACCTATCTTCTTTTCCTTTTTCTTGAAGGCAATGCATATCTTTTCTATCTTTTTTTTGGCCTCGTCAAGAACGTCTTCGCGCTTTGCTTTTCCAAGCTCTATAGATTCCGTCATCTCTTCGAAATGTGCGGTTAATTTTTCCGATATTACGTCTGGAATATTTTTCTCTAGTATGTCCGAAAGCTGCTCGCCTAGCTCTGTTACTTCTATACTTCTTCCCAAAAGATAACCACGATTATAAAGTATCTGAAGAATCTGTGCTCTGGTAGAATTATGAACAAGAACCGCACCGTTTGTTATAAAATTCGGTGAGTCGGGGGATACTGAAATATCGTATACAAACTCGCCAGGGCTTGTTATATCATTTATTTCTTGTACTTTAGCAGCGTAGAACTCGCCACCGATATGCTCGTATGCAGATTTCAAGGTATGAAAATGATAGTCTTTATCTATTAACTCATAAATAACTCGGTTGGCTGGCTTGCTGTATGGTGATAGTCTTTTTCGCTTTATGATACCCATTTTTACAAGACGTTTTAACGCTATTTCAACATCGTATGCGCTGCAATTTATCATACTTTTCAGCGTTGGCGCATCTAGGCTTTCTTTATGGAGTGCAAGGACCGTAGAATAAGACGTTTTCAATATGTTGTACTGCAAAGACTCTGATAAGAGGCCTTTGTAAAGTATACGCTTCTTATGATCGACATCAAAACCTACTTTCCATGCGAATCTATCAATACGTTCCCTGCCCCCGACAAGAATTGTAAAGCATTTGAAATATTTATTCCACAGTTTTGATTTTCCTTCGTGAACCTTTACGTCAATTCCAAGCTTGCCCAGGAGTTCACCTACCCAAACAGTAAGGTCCTTTCTAGCAAGTGTAATCTTGGCACGTGGTACGCCATGCCCTGTAGCTTCTATGCCTTTTATTTTAACTTTCCCCATACCTCTTAGATGAACATTTCCATCGGCATCAAAAAAGCCTCTCAGAAAGTCCCCTATAAAATCCTGAGGGATTTCAAATCTTTCTTTTTTAGTGATAGAAGGAAATAAATCGGCTAGTAACATGGCAATAGCCGAATTACATTGAACCTTATAGTATCTGTCGTTTTTTACCGAATAAGCTTTAGGCTCTACACCAAAAACTCTATTTATTCGTGATTTCAGCAAATTCAGGGCTTTTTTCTCTGTCGTAGTAAAACAGAACTGATGAGAACCAGTATATTTAGGCGAAGTATAACTACCATCTCCATAGAAATATCCGAGAATCCACGCCAAATCATTAGACCATCTTATGGGCAGTCTATCTTCCATAATTCCCAGAGCTTCGCGACCTGAGAATCTTGATACAAGCATGCCATTACGATTCTTAAATTTCCTTTCTGCAAACCAATCCTTGTCGGCAAGCAACACACCTGGCCTGTTCCTAGATATTACGCTTACCAATTTATCGCCTTTGCGCGCTTTTGCAGCTTCTTCCAAGACAATGGCATCATTCTTATACAAATAAACTGGATGTTCCGCAGTTGCTTTTAGTTCGCCACCTTTTGTCTTTATACATAAAAGCTTTTCACCATGCTTTAGTTTCCTTCTTGATATTAGCTTGGGTTTTTTGAAATCTATATCTGCATTTGTTTCATTCAAAGATATTGTTGTTGGTGTGTTAAGCTTTCTTATTTCTACGTCACCCTCATAGACGAATGAAGTAGAACTTTTCCATAGATCCGCAAGGCTGACATCATCGGAATCCGGAGTTATTATTTTGCAGTCACCTGTCAGGCACTTCGTTCCTAGCGATCTCGCTTCCATCTCCTTTAGTACAGAGCCCTGTGAAAATCGTGCTGGAGGCTGCGTCTCTTTTGAAAGCAGGTCCACTCTCTTTACAGGCACCTTGTCCCCTATCTTGATGTTAGGAAGTATTATCTCCTCGCGCTGTGCGTACTTGCCATAAAGCGAAGTCCAACCAGCTTCGATGGTTTTCTTTCCGCTTAATGAAAAGAAAATCCCATTTGCATCAAGTATTATCTTGTTCGATTCGCGCTTTGCTGGCTGGCCGAATACGGCGAGAAAACGGCGCACTATCAGATCGTAGACCTTCGCCTGCTTGTCGCCGATTTTCTTGTAAACACCAGTCGGGTAGACAGCAGGGTGTGCCGCGTCCGTTTTTGAGCCCTCTTCTGGCTTCAATTCACTGCCTAGGAGCTGTTTTGCATCTTTCTCGTAATTTTTTTGTTTGCCGAGTTGCGTTACTATTTTTTTGTAATTGATATCCTTCGGTAACTTTTCGCTGCTTGTGCGTGGATACGAGATCATTCCTGACTGATAAAGAGTTTCGGCTATGCTCAATCCTTGCTGTGGCGAATAGCCGAAGTAGCGATAAATGTCCGCCAGCATGGAAGTAGTGTTATAAGGCTTGGGAGGCGCCTGCGTCATTATTTTCTTTGTGATGTCCTTAACGACGGCCAGTTTTGTTTTAGCCTTCTTCGCCATCGATTCGGCCTCTTGTTTATCGTTTATTTTTCTGCCGTATTCAGCTGTCATTGTCTGTTTGCCCAACTGAACCTGCATTTCTATCTCCCAGAATGGCACGGGTTTGAAGGCCTTTATCCTCTTCTCATGTTTCGCAAGCATGTGCAGAACTGGTCCCTGCACTCGGCCAGTTGAAACTATCCTGAATCGCTTTGCAGATGCCTTTACAGCCAGTGTGAGTGCACGTGTTAGGCTTATTCCCCAGTAGAAATCCAGGTAATGTCTGGCAAGACCAGATTCTATAAGATTTTTATTGAGTTTTGCAGGATGCGCGTAGCTGTCGTGCAGCTCCTCTTTTGTCATCGTGGAGAATTTCATGCGACTAGCATCCTTGCGTCCAAGAAGGAAGCGTAGTATATTGAATCCGATGACCTCGCCTTCGTCATCGTAGTCAGTCGCTATTATTATATCTTTTGCATCTTTTGCAAGTGCCTCGATATTTTTGAAGTAAGGCTCAGTAAATTTTGCGAATTTGTTAGCCTGATAGGTAGGAACCCAGTCGACATTGAATGCTGGGTAATCCCACCCCCTGTCCGACTGTTTCAGAGTGAAAAGATGACCAACAGCCGGCACGGTAACAAAGGCTTTTCCATCCTTAGTGAATTCGTACCAAGCAACCTTGTCGCCAACCTTCTTCGGCCTGTCATCTGCGAGTGCATCCGCTAAAGATTTAGCCGCACTTGGTTTTTCACAAACTATTAATGTATAAGACATATCATCACTGAAATTAGCATCTTCTCAATTATCTGTTATAATCTGCCATAATATAGCGCAAAGCTTTAAAAAGTCTAAAGACGTCTATGGCTTTTCGATAAACTTCAGCCCGTTCATGTACTGCTGAAGCGCGGCCGGTATTTTTATCGTGCCATCTTCCTGCTGACCATTCTCAAGAATCGCTATCATTGGCCTGTTTCCAGCCATTGCCGTATTATTGAGTGTGTGCACGAACCCTTTTGACGGCGCGCCTTCTTTTTCTCTATATTTGATATTAAGCCGCCTCGCCTGATAGTCCGTACAGTTTGAGTTGCTGCCTATCTCTCTGTAGTTACCGTCAGCCATCAGAAATTCAGTATCATATTTCTTGGCCGCTATTATTCCTATATCACCGGTGCATACATTGACAACCCTATAAGGTATTTCCAGTTGTTGGTAAAACTCCTCTGAGATCTTTTGGAGTTCTTCATGAATATGCCAACTCTGGTCAGGCAGGCAGAAAACGAACTGCTCTATCTTGTTGAAGTGATGCACGCGGAAAATTCCCTTAGTGTATTTACCGTGTGCGCCGACCTCTTTGCGGAAGCATGGCGAGATGCCGATGAGTTTTATAGGCAGTTCATTTGCAACCAGTGTCTCGTTCATCAACATTGCAGCCATAGGATGCTCGCTTGTTGCAATAAGGTGTAGATCCTCGCCCTCTATCTTGTACAATATATCCTCAAAATCTGCCAGGCTCGTGACGCCCTCATATGCAACCCTGTGCATCATATAAGGCGGTCTTATTAGCGTGAAACCTTTCTTAATTAGAAAATCAGCGGTAAATCTCTGGAGTGCCATGTCAAGCAGCACAAGATCCCCCTTCATATAATAAAATCCATGACCAGCTATCTTTGTGCCCCTTTCCATATCCAATATTCCAAGGTTTTCCGCAAGTTCCAGATGATTTTTTGGCGTGAAGTTAAACGATTGCTTGCCCCATTTCCTTATTTCAACATTTTTTGTGTCGTCCTTGCCGACAGGCACGCTTTCATGAAGCAAGTTTGGTATTTTTAGCAGCAAATTCCTGCAAATCTTGTCAAGTTCTTCTAGGCGCTCTTCCAATTTTTTTATTTGCTTTGGTATGTCTTCGGCCTCTTTCATTGAAACTGATGCGTCCTTGCCCTGCGATTTCAGTTCCGATATGGTTTTTGTTATTGTGTTCCTCTTTTGTCGCAGCTTCTCAGCATCCTGAATCACGTCTCTTCTTTCCTTGTCTGCCTCTATCAGCTCATGCAGCATGTGTACATTTGCATGGTCATTGCGCCTTGCAAGGTTATCCAGCACGATTTCCGGCTGCTCGCGTATGAGTTTTATATCAAGCATAATTAACTTTCACCACCCGTCTCTTTAAAGAATTGTTCTAAATATTGCTCCATGAATTTGTGTCTTTGTTCTGCTAATTTCCTGCCAATGCCGGTATTCATCCTGTCCTTTAACAGAAGCAGTTTTTCGTAAAAATGATTTATTACTGTCTCGTTAAGAATTTTATATTGGGAGTAATTCATTTTATTTCTTGGTTTCATTTTCGGGTCGTGAATACTGATGTTTTTATATCCTCCGAATGTAAATGCGCGTGCTATTCCTATTGCGCCAAGGGCGTCCAGTCTGTCTGCATCCTGTACGACTTTACATTCTAACGAAGTCATTTTTTCTTTTTCACCGGATCCCTTGAAGGATATATCTTCTATTATATGAATAACTTGATTTATTATGGCCTTATCCACGTCTTGAATTTCCATCCACTCCGCGGCTTTTCTCTCACATGCGCCTTCTTCGTGAAACTTCCAGTCCGCTATATCATGAAGCAATGCAGCCAGTTCAACTGTAAACATGTTAGCTCCTTCTTCTTCTCCAATTCTCTTTGCCATTTTCCAGACACGTTCGATATGGAACCAGTCGTGACCAGATTCCCCGTTTTTCATATTGGCTTTTACGTATTCGATGGTTTTTCCTATAATTTGCTCCTTTTCCATGATTAATCTTATGGAAAGAGGCTTTTTAAAATTCTCAAGACTTATCCCTGACATGCACAAAGCGCTTCTTTTATTGAGAGAAATACCAAAGGGGAAGGTTACTACTTACGGGGTTCTGGCAAAAGCCACTAAATCGTCGCCACATGCTATCGGCCAGGTAATGAGGCGCAATGAGCACCCAGAGCTGTACCTGTGCTACAAGGTAGTTTCCAGCAGCGGCAAGATACATGGCTATGACGGCTGTCTGAAAGGCGCCAAAGTCGGCAAGAAAATGAATCTTTTGCGCAGGGATGGAATAGAAATAAAGGACGGTAAGATAGATTTAAGAAAATTCGGGTATTCCTTCTAGTATGACATCTTATTTAGCATCGCTTAAACCTAACGTTGTTCTTGGTTTGCCAAAAACCATCGCAGAAGAAAGAACAGAACCGTTGATTGATTTGAATGGGTATCCAATCGGAAATGGTGCACGTCGTTATGAAGTCTTGAGCTTTTATCCGTATAGAACAGCAGAACGTCAAGAAGAAATTGTAGAGATTAAAGCCAGGAATTATAAAAGGGCACGCGGCTATAATGAAGCTTTGACAGACACAGCACGACGTAATGGCGTGGGCAGAATCTGCTTGAAAATAGGCGAGGCTCATGGTCATCCAGAGGGCACATCCTTGCCGGAATTAAGCAGGGACGGTGATGTACCTTATATTGAAAAAGAAATGGAAAAAATGGGTCTTAAGAATTGGTTGGAAATACTCCTGTACTATAAAAAAATAAATCCGAGAAAATTTGCAGAGGAATTCAGAGAAGAGGCAGCAAACATATATGATAAAGTAGATGGAAGGCCACGTGTAAGAGTTTATAATACACGTAGGGGAAAAAGGATGGGAATAAGTGTAGTTTTCTGGGCCTATAATATCGACTCTAATGGTAGAATATCAGAAGTTCCTGTAAGATTTGATAAAGAAGCATTCAAATATCTCTGGGTCATCTAGTTACTTCCTGTTTTCTTACAAAATCATAAAGCTCCTTTGCGCTGCCCTTCTCGAAATGGCTTCTTATTGGAGATATCATTTTATCGATGTATTCGGCCGCGGCGTTTTTTAGGTCAGCAGGATGCAGCCCGCCTTTGGCAAAAGCCGTTTCAAGTCCATGATAATTCTCGAAAACTATGTCGCCTCCGAACTTGTCGGGCCTTTCTATCCTGAACTTGCCAAACCTGCGGAAAACAAGATGCTTGCAGTACTCAAGAACCGGGTTGTTCTCCACGGTCTTTGCAGGGCAGAACGCGTTACCTAGTTTCTTCTTTATCTCTTCCTTCGTATCGTGCACGAATATCGCTGTTTGTGGCTTGCTCTTTGACATCTTTGAGCTGATTTCGGTGTCAAGCTTCTTGTTCTCCTCGAAACCGTCTAGCTGTTTTACACCTTCAAGTCCCATGAGCATGTGATGGCTGACGACAACTGGTGCCCACCATCCCAGTTTCGGGCCTACTTCGCGTGCCAATATGTTGGCACGTCTCTGGTCAAGACCCAACTGGCATATGTCTGCCTCAAGTTCGAATATGTCGGCTGTCTGCATCATCGGATAAAAATATTGTGCTATCTCTTTCATTTCGCCTTCTTTTCGTCCCATTATTGTCAATGCACGCGTGGCGCGCTGTACAGTGGTATGCTTTGCTATGAGTATTACCTTCTTCCAATATTCAGAACTGCTTACCAGTTCAGAAGCCCACACATACTCAACATTCTTGACGCCGGCAGCCTTCCAGACTTCCTTGAAGTAGTTTCCAACCATCTGTATTTTCTCAAGGTCTCCGCCCATCTTGTTATTGACCCAGCCATGCCAGTCAGCAATAAACAGTTTGAACTTGATGCCTGCTTTTTGCAAGTCTTCTATGAGCAGCGGTCTGAATAATCCAAATGGTAGATGCGCCAGTCCGCTTGGTTCAAATCCGTCGTAAGCTATTGGATGTGCTTTGGTCTCTAATAGTTTTACAAGTTCCTCTCTTGTTATTATTTCCTCGCCGACATGCTCTATGTATTCAAGTCTTTTTTCGACAGTCATATTTATCTATCTTTTTATCTCAACTTTATAAATAATGCGACAAGTGGTATCCTATGTTAATAGGCTCTATGAACAACCCCAAGAATAATTTGGTCAGGGAAATAAAATGGATTAAGAAGAACTTTGATTTTCTTGATCTCACTCTGGAAATGCCAAATTCGTATCCTGATAAAATATCCATCAGGGCGGTCAAAGAACTTATAGGAGATTTCCCAGTAGTTGGCCACACCGCATGGTACTTGCCAATAGGCTCGCCGTTCAAGGAATTGCGTGAGTACGCGCTTAGCGAGTTGGAAAAGTGCATAGAAGTCTTCAGAAAGCTCGGAGTCGACAAGGCAAACGTCCATTTCGATAACTCTCTACTCATAATAAAAGATGAAAATACAGTAGACTTCAACATATGGTCTCTTAAGAGACTTGTAAAAATAGGCAGAAAATATGGCATGAAAATAATGGCCGAGAATACGCCAGGACTGTTCAGCCAGCCAAAGGTTCTTGATCATATATTCAAAAAAATTCCGGCTTTAAACTTTCATCTTGATGTGGCACATGCCAACATAGATAGGAAGAACACAACTCCAATACTCGTGCCAAAATTTTCAAAACGTCTTATCCATATACATATAAGCGACAATCATGGGAAGCATGATGAACATTTATCTATAGGAAAGGGTAATATTAACTGGCCTAGCGTGCTTGGTGTTGTGAAGGACGCTGGCTATGATGGTACAATAACACTTGAAGTATTTACCAGTGAAAAAGCGAGAATAGAAGACAGGCCAAAGCTTAGGAAAATTTGGGATGAATTATGACAGAAATAGAAATTCTTGGAAGCGGATCAGAAGTTGGTCGCAGTTCAATACTTGTCAACGGCAAGAAGAAGCTTATAATGGACTGTGGAGTGAAAATACAACCTGAACCACCGAAATATCCAAATATTGGAAAGGTCGACGCTGCCATAATTTCTCACGCCCACCTCGATCACATAGGAGCCGGACCGCTGCTTGTCAAGAAGGGAAAAATTCCGATATACATGAACGACATAACGCTGGAACTCGGTACAATGCTTATCGAAGATTCGATGAAGGTCGCAAAGAAGGAGGGCTTTAATGTGCCTTTCGATAAGATCGACGTAAAGAGATTCGTCAAGAACACGAAAATTGTTAGGTATAATGAAAAGTTTCGTGTAGGTGATTTTACCTGCAGTCTTTGGCCATCAGGGCACATACCGGGCTCGGCATCTGTCATGTTAGAAGAGAACAAACGTATTTTTTACACTGCCGACATACAGACAAGACCTAGCAGTCTGCTGAATCCCTGCAAACTTCCGGATAAAGTTGACACATTGATACTTGAAAGTACTTACGGAACAAAAGTCCAGGCTAACAGGAAAAAAGAAGAAGAGAGGCTTATTGACGCCGTAGAAGAGGCCGTAGCAAACGATAGCATAGCCCTTATGCCTGTGTTCGCGGTTGGCCGTGCACAGGAAGTTATGATGGTGCTCAAAGATTACGCAAACAAGATAGCCATAGACGGCATGGTAAAGAAAGCCAGTGAGACCGTTGCACAGTATGGAAGTTATATTAAGGATCCGAAGGGCTTCAGGGATGTTCTGAAAAAAGTCAAGTTCGTTCGCACCGATGAGGACCGCGCCACTGCGTTAAAAAAATATCCAATCATAATAGCATCTGCCGGAATGCTTGGTGGAGGCTGGGCGGTGCACTACTTGCGTGAAATGCAGGAAATGAAGGAGGCCAAAGTCCTCTTTACAGGTTTCCTGGTAGAAGACAGCCCGGGTCGCAACCTTATTGAGACAAAAATATTCGAGAACGCTGAAGAGCGATTTCATGTTCACGGCGACTTACAGCAGATAGAGCTAAGCGCGCATGCCGACAGGGAAGGTTTGTTCAATATAATAAGGAAGACGCAACCGAAGACTGTCATTTGTGTGCACGGGGACAAGTGCGAGCAGTTCGCGAAAGACATAGAAGAAAAATTCAAAATACAGGCGTTCGCTCCGAAGAACGGGGAAACAATTAAGGTATAAATCCGTTAGACTTCTTGTGTTTATCATGATAGAAATTGATGGTGCCTATGGAGAATCAGGAGGGCAAATACTAAGAACTTCTGTAGGACTATCCGCTATTACATGTAAAAAATTCAAAATAATAAATATACGCAAGGGCCGCCCTAAACCTGGCCTTTACCCACAGCATCTTGCAGCTATTCGCGCAGTGGCAGAGCTTTGTGGTACTAAACTTGGCGCAAAGATTGGCGATACATCTCTTGTTTTCGAGCCCGGAAAAATAAAAGGCGGTCATTACGATATAGACATAGGCACAGCCGGTGCTATTTCCCTTGTGCTGCAATCACTTATACTGCCGTCTTTGCACGCAGAAAAAAATGTTTCGTTAGCCATAAGAGGGGGCACACATGTAAGATGGAGTCCAAGCATGGATTACATGCAGCATGTGTTCGGCTATTACATGAAAAAAATCGGTCTTGACATTGTAATCGACATCGCGCATCAAGGATTCTATCCAAAAGGCAACGGGCTAGTAAATGTCAAAATAAAACCAGGCATGCCAAAGCCTCTATGCCTGACAGAAAGAGGTGAACTCGCCAGATACTATGCATCAAGCATCGCCACAGAGGACCTGAAGAAATCCAGAGTAGCTGAACGACAGCTCGGAGAATCTTCCAAGGAATTCAAGCTAAACGGAAAGAGCGTACAATATGTCAAGTCTGCCTCAACTGGCTCGTCACTGCACTTGTCTGCGCTTTATGATAATTGCATATTAGGTTCCTCTTCGATAGGCGAGCGTGGAAAAAAGGCGGAGGATGTAGGGAAAGAGGCGTTAAATGATCTAAAGAAACAGATTGATAGCGGGGCCTGCTTTGATAGTCACATGGCCGATCAGATACTTCCTTTTCTGGCTTTTGCAAAAGGCGAAAGCGTAATAAGCGTTGCCGAAATAACAGAACATGTCAAAACAAATATATGGGTTATCGAACAGTTTCTGCCTGTGAAGTTCGAAATCGACGAGAAGGAAAAAACAATCACAATAATTAAGAAGTAATACAGTCGAAAATCAAGAAATATTTTCTATTACAGTTCTCCAAACCCGTAACCTCTTTTGTTTTCTGGTAATAATTTGGCCGTAATTAGGGCATATTTCTGGGCATCTTTATATGATATGCCTGTATAAATCGACAGCATTATTTTTGTGAGCAGATTGTAATCTATAATATCATCAAGTTCTAAGTTTTTCCCTTGTGTGTTATATTCTGAAAGGGCGTCGTGATTAGAGACCATTTCATCGAATATTTTCGTACCTATTAAAGGTGTGCATATGGACGACAATATAAGTTTCACATTACTATAGTTTTTGCATAACTTTTCTGCAAAATCAAAATTCTCTTGTGCTGTATCGGTCGTTTCCCCTGGCAGACCAAAAACAAAGGATGGTTGAACATTTATATGATTTTCTTGCAGAGTTTTTACAACATTTTGTATTTCATCTACTGTATGCTCTTTTGTAATATCTTTGAGGATATTCTGATTTATATGCTCTATTCCAAGGAAAACCTGCTCTATAGAAATTTGTTTTATAATTTCTATATTTCTCTTGTCCAAACCATTAACAGTATTATAAATATCAAAACTAACACTTATCCCGCTTGGCTTAGACTCCAGTAATCTTTTTGGGTAATCACCAACGGTGAAAACATCGCCCGATTCAAAAAACCTGTTTATTTTGTAAAGCTTTTTTAAATGAGATATTTGTCTCCAAAAATTTTCAGGTGGTGTAAGCCTTACTCTGTTATTGAATGGTATCGCACAAAAACTACACTTACCATAAGTCGAAGACTTTACACAGCCTCTTATAAAACCTGTTACTATAGTTGGTATGCCGTGTGTCCTGCTAAATCTGTATTCTTTTACGTCAAAATTATTCTTGACATGCCTAAAATCGAATAGAGGTAGCGATGCCATACCAACATTTTTAAAGAACGTGAAGGCGATGCGCTTCCCATCCCTGTAAAGAATGTTAGGTATGCTTACTATGTTGTTTCCTTTCAACACGCCTAAAATTGATTCTTCTGCATCTCCAACAATTACGTAATCAACAAACCAGTTATTATGTAATATTCTTTTTGCAAGATTCGATGCATATGGCCCGCCGAAAATAATTTTTGTTCGGGGGCTTTTTTCCTTGCATTCCTTAGCTGTTTTTAAGCTATTCATATAATTTGTATATTGAACTGAAAACCCGACACAATCGCCATCAAGAAAGTTTACAATATTCTTGACACTGTATTCGTCTATTATTTCTATAAATGTATTTGGGAGAAATTTTTCTACATAGCACGCTATTAAGCAAAGCCCTGTAGGCGGCGGGAAAATAGCGTCTTCACTTGGTCTATTAGAAAATTTAAAGTCATCTTTTGTTCTGACTAACTGAAGTTTCATATATACTGAACTCCACTAAAGTTTATTTTGTTTATTTCAGCATCTTCCTCATTTTTTCCAGCGGTCGCGTGTTTATTACTGAGCCT
>CAYJUT010000003.1:0-10350 GCA_964373415.1 uncultured archaeon
TACCCTGTTTGTTTCCTTGTAGAGCTATAAAGGGTGTAAATTATGCAGCTCAAGCAAACAATCGGCAAGAAGACACTTCTCATGCTGGTAATAAATGCCATACTGGGCACCGGCATATTCTTCCTGCCGGCTGTTGGCGCCGCCTATTCAGGTCCCGCGTCAATACTTGCATGGATACTGATGTCGTTCATCGCTATAGTCATATCCGTTTATTTTGCCGAGCTGATATCGATGTTTCCGAAGTCCGGCGGCGCTTACGAATTCGTCAAGAATGCATTTGGAAAACAGTACGGATTTATTTTTGGGTGGACATCATGGATTGTTGCGAACATAACAATAGCCATGCTTATGGTCGGTTCAATAGTTTATCTCTTTCCCCAGGCTGACATGGTTTTTAAAATTTTCTCGTCTCTCTTATTCATACTCATTTTTAATTTCGTCAGCTACCGCGGCATAGATATAGCGGCAAAGATGCTGTTATTTTTTGGAATAATGACCGTGGCGACACTTGCTGCACTTATATTGCCGGGTTTGTTTACTGTTCAGACATCAAACTTTTCCGGAATATTTTCAACTCCATTTCCGCTAATTATATTAACAGTTTATTTTATAGCAGAAACTTTTTTTGGCTGGGAGACTGCCACATACCTCTCTGAGGAAATAAAAAATGCAAGGAAGATTTTGCCAAGAATCCTTATTCTGGGAACCGTTGTGATAGCCGTAATAAGTTTGCTTCTTGTTTTTGTCGCGCTTGGAAATGTGGATGCCGCTGCATTTTCCGCGCAAGAAGCTCCTCTTGCATTCCTCGCGGAAAAATTCTTCGGGAGCGGAATTGGAAAAATGTTTTCCATAATAATATTTATTCCACTCATAGGAACGGCGGCATCATGGATAGTTTCGTCGCCTAGATTGCTTTACGCAATGTCCCGCGATAGGGTAATGATAAGCCGGTTTAACAAAGTGCACAAAAAATACAGGACACCTTCTTCAGCAATCGCATTCCAGACTGTAGTTACCACAGTTATAACACTTCTTGCACTCGGAAACTACATTTTCATGCTTTCGATACTTGTGCCTCTTGTTTTGATAATGTACTCGATTGTCATGCTTTCTGTTGTCAAGCTTCGCGTGGACAAGCCAAAAATAAAAAGATATTTCAACGCACCATTTCCAAAAGCCGGGCCTGTAGGAGTTGTCATAATAAATATGGTACTTCTTTACATGTGGATAGTCCAGGTTTCTTATGCTTTGCAGCTGCTTTTGATGGCGCTGCTGCTTATCGTTATAGGCTTCCCGCTTTACATAGTGGTAAGATTGCAGGCGGACAAGAAATTCGTTGAGAAATTCTACGACAGGATAGCATTTCTGTGGGACAAATTTTTTCACGTATGGTATGGCGAGAAAGAGGCAGGAAAAATCGTGAAATATCTTAGATTGAAGGAGAATTCAGATGTGCTTGATTTTGGCTGCGGTTCCGGCAACACGACTCTTGCAATAGCAGAGAAAATAAAGAGCGGAAAAATAGTTGCAATAGACCTAAGTGAAAAACAGCTTGAGCATGCTGTCAAGAGGATAAAAAAACATGGCCTCATGAACGTTATTTTCGTCAAGGGCGACATGAAACTCCCGAAAAATTCATTCGATGCTGTTACTGCTGTAGGCGTCCTTGAACATCTTGACAGGCCGCACAAGTATGTTTCGCAGCTCATGGCCTCCCTGAAGAGGGGTGGAAGATTTTATTTTCTCGCATTCGGGAAAAGCTTCGGAATACCCGGGCCGGAGTTCATTGAGGATGACAGGAAAATAAGAAACCTCTTCGGCAAACGCGATGAGGTCTGCATAGAGAGGGAAAAGAAAAGGCTTGTCGAGTACGTTTTGATATACGGCGTGAAGAAGTAAATTGATTTATCGTCTTTTCTTATCTTAGATTCATTGAAAACTGCCATCCTCATGTGGCAATGAATCCGGGATCCTGTCGTTGACAAACCAACGGCTTCGTGCAAAAGACTTCCAAAGAAGTCTTTTGGCGGCTCAAGTTGAGCGGAGCTCAACTTCGAGTTGGTCGTGGGTTATACTTACCAACGATTTGATCTAAGAATGCTTTCTATAAAGCATTCTGAATGCCATGTGAGGAAAAGCCATGGGTTATAAAGAACATAACATTTAATTCTGTGGTGGCTTTTCCGGCTTCTTGAAAATATTTCCCAGCTGGTTTTGTATCTGGTTACCCATTTGTCTTGCTCTTTCTTCGGCCTGATTGCCCATTTGCCGTCCTCTTTCTAGGCCTTGCTGCGTTGCTTGGTCTATCTGCCTTGACATTTCCTGGCCGTTGTTTGGACTTGGCCGTGCACCAACAGCCCTCGGATCGCCGGGCATTCCAAGCGGGCTGTATTCTCTTGACACCGTTTCGCCTGTTATTGATCCGGATCTTCTTTCGTTTACATAAGCAGGATTGCCGTGCGTGCGAAGCTGGTCCTCTCTTATTGCGCCAGCCGCACCTTGCGCATACAAGTTTACGAACTCGTGCGATGTAGGATATCTTCCTGTTCTGCTCCTGAAAGCGTTTATCCAGCCTGATCCTTGTTCGATTCTGTTCATCCTTTCTATATGTTTTGAATAGGGATCCTGTTTCAAGTCTCTTGCGACGCTCTTTAATGCTGCCTTGGCACCAACCAATAAATAACCTCTTGGATCTGTTGGTGGTAGCACTACTAAGTTAAGCACACCGTCATTAAAAAGTATACGCTCAAAACCTTCCGGATCATCGGCATAAGCGTTTAAGAAGTCTTTTCCTGTTTCTCTAGAGTATTCTCTCAAATAGTCCATTCGCATATTTTCTGGTATCATGCCGCCTGAACTCATGTCGGCAAATGCCATGAGTGTATAGTGAGTTCCCATTACGTTCTCTAGACCTTTTAAAATTCCGCGCCTTCCTTCAGGACTTTCAATTGCGAAAAAACTATTCGTGTCATTCGCAACTTGTTTTATGCGTTCCGGCGGAAATATTATTCTTTCTCTTTCGTAAGTTCCATTTCTCCACGTATATCTTACTACACCTTCTGTGAACCCACCCTGGGGCAGATAAATCTTTTTCGACAAAAAAATATTTCTATAACCGTTTTGTTCATTTTCTGAAACAATTCCAATAAGGTCGTCGAGTATTTTTACATATCCTGAACCTGTTTCTTGCCACGTAGAGCCAAAACATCCACCACTGCCGCAACTCTCTGTCACGGAGAGCTCATCTATCCCGTCACCATTAATATCAAGTGCTTGTGCAACATCTTCGCCGCCAAGCGTGGTGGCTATTCCAATCTTTCCTAGGATTTCCGGCGGTATCGGCACTTCTCTAGAACCGAGTTTCTTGCTTCTTCTAAATTCGTTATAAATATCTCTATCGGCTTGCATATATTGTCTAAAGGCCTCAGACATCGGCGGCAACGGTTCTTGACTTCCTGCCTGGTAAATCACTCTCGAAAGCGATGAAGAATAAGTCGAAATTTTTTTATAATTTTGACCGGCAACAAATGCCCCTAATACTAATGCAGCCCCGCCAAGCATAACAGCCTTTTTAGTTAATTCCATAACAAACTTATAGAGCGTGAGGATTTAAGCTTTTCAACTTAATAAGTAAAAAGTGGTGTTGATGCCCTACCGGTGGATAAACGCAATCTAGCGGAGAACGCTGCTTTCTATAGTTCTACGGTTAATACTGTCAGAATAGGTGTTTTGGGTGGCATAGGACCTGAGGCGACGGGCGAATTCTACAATAAATTGATCAGACGACTTCAGGTAAGCGGGTTAATCAATAAAAATGCGGATTTCCCCCAAATAATAATTAATAGCATACCTGCACAGGAGCTTGTTTTTGACAAAATTTCAGACGCTGATTTGAAGGACTACATAGATGGGTTAAAATTTCTGGATAGATCGTGCGTGGATTTCATAGTAATGGTGTGCAATACGATTCATTTGTATTATGATCAATTGCAAAAAGAAATTAACACACCTATACTGGATTTGAGAAAAGAAGTAAAACAATATTTGATAAGCAAAAGAGGAAAGGTACTGGTACTCGGTACGCCGGCTACAATAAAGAATGGCTTGTATGAATTTTCCGGGGCCGAATATATTAGACTTACAAAAAAAGAATCCAAAAAAATTTCTAGATCTATTCTTCAATTTAATCGTGGTGAAAAATCGATAGGTATAGTATCCAAAATAACGAAAAAATACAGACAAAAAGGCGCCAGAATTATCTTGGCGTGTACGGAACTTGCTATTATGCTTGAAAACGAGAAAATACCAAACATAAACACCATAGACGTTTTGGTGAACGCTACTATTGACAAATTCCTATCACTTAAATCTAAGAATTCCACTGTTTTTCAAAATGTGAATAAATGGAATTCTGGATGTAAGAACAACTGTAAATAATAAGCGGTTTATAAATATTCAGAATGTTACTATCTTAAACAGCTGTTCTTTACATATTCGGGCAGCAAAGAGATAATAAACAGAGGTGGATAAAATCGTTGATAAGAAGATGGTCGTTACGCCGTGGGAAGTTTCAGGGCACATGGATTATGACAAGCTGGTGAAGGATTTCGGCACGAATCACATAAGCAAACCGCTGCTCGGAAGAATGGAGAAGCTGGCTGGCGAGAATCATTTCATGCTAACTAGAAAGATATTCTTTAGCCACCGAGATCTTGATTGGCTGCTTGACAAATATGAGCGCGGCGAGCAGTTCGCACTCTACACGGGCCGCGGGCCTTCCGGCGACACTCACATAGGACATCTGCTCCCGTGGATTTTCACAAAATGGCTGCAGGACAAATTCGATGCAGAGTTTTATTTTCAAATAACAGATGATGAGAAATTTGTTGTAAATGAAACACTTGAATTGAACGAGACAAACAGGATTGCCTACGAGAATGCACTTGATTTAATAGCGCTTGGATTTGATCCAGATAAAACTTTCATTTTTGTCGATACGGATTACATGAAGACAATGTACAATATCGCGATAAGAATAGCAAAGCATGTTACATTTTCCACAGCGAAGGCAGTTTTTGGATTCGACAACAGCACGAATATAGGATTGTCTTTCTATCCTGCAATACAGGCAGCTACGTGCTTCCTGCCATCATTCCTGAAGAAAATGAATGTTCCGGTCCTTATACCGGCGGCTATAGACCAGGATCCTTATTGGCGAATAACAAGGGATGTAGCACCGAAGCTTGGCTACTACAAGCCTGCTGCGATACACAACACTTTTTTGCCTGGGTTACAGGGGCCTGACACAAAAATGAGCTCGAGCAAGCCAGAGTCGACTATATTCACCACCGACTCGGCTGAAGAAGTAAAGAAGAAGATACAGCGCTCTTTCAGCGGCGGCGGCGCGACACTTAAGGAGCACAAGGAGAAAGGCGGGAATCCGGATGTAGACATACCGTGCCAGTACCTGTATGCGATGTTCGAGCCTGATGACGGTAAAATAAAAGAAATATTTGACGGATACCGCAGCGGCGCTATAAGCACCGGTGAAGTGAAGAGCGTGCTTATAGATAAAGTGACAAAATTCCTAAAGGAACACCAGAAAAAACGTGAAGATGCTAAAAAGAAGCTGGATAAATTCGTGTTGAAAGACTAGTCTAGTAAGCTTTAAATCTATAAAGAATACATGTATTCTTAATGAAGTTAAAAATAAACTGGGAACACAGGCGTTCAAGGCATGCCATAGAGAGGATGTGGCTGAGAGGCATTTCATTAAAGGATGTGGAAGGTGCTATAAAATCTGGAAAACGTGTTTATCAGAGAGAGACAAAACTGATAAAGTCATTTTACAACCATTTTGAAGTTGTTTTTGACGAAAAACGCTTTGGTGATGTGCGAAAGATATATCCTGTGACGATAAAACCTAAATAATATGTGGTGATGAATATGGAGAAAATAAGATGTAAATGCGGCGGAGAACTTGTAAACTCTCAATGCGAAGTAGAGTTCTTTGGTATAGACTTTGGAATAAAGAAGTGCGAAATATGTAAAGATTGCAACGCCGAGTATCTTGATAACGAAATAATGGAAGGTATAGAAAAAGAAGTTAAAAAACGAAATATTTTTGGACTTGAGAAAATGGTAAAAGTTACGAAATCCGGCAATTCAATTGTCATAAGAATTCCACCTGAAATAGCGAAGTTTTCTGATATAGACTACAAATCTATAATAAGAATTTTTCCTGTCAGCAAAAACAAAATAGAACTGGAAGTTGCCGGAAAGTAAATATTATCATGGTGATTGCTCTAAAAACATCCATAGATGCCGTTTTGCCGATAAATTTGGAAAAGATGATGAAAACAGTAAAGAAATCATGGACTCCGATGGATGTAGCTAGCGTTAACGACCAAGTTGTAAGAATGGCTCTCTACAAAGGAGAATATCATTGGCACTCGCATAAAGAGGATGAACTCTTCTACGTAATCAAAGGAAAAATAACGATCCAGATAAGGAACGGTAAATCAATTATCCTATCTAAAGGCGAAATCTATGTTGTCCCGAAAGGAGTAGAGCACTGTCCAAAAAGTGAAAAAGGTGCTTATGTCTTGATGTTCGAGCCTTCAAATCTTCAGAGTAAAGGCGATTGACAAACTTTAAATATTCTTTGACCCACATAATAGTGGGATGGATTATGACTATAGTAAAAATAGATAAGAAATGGCGAATAGTTTTGCCGAAAAGCTTGAGGAGAAACATAAAATTAAAACCGAACCAGTACTTGAGATTAAGCGTAGAAAAAGACTCTTTTGTTATAAAACCGATAAAAATAGAAAGAAACAATGCATCAAGGGACCCGTTTCTTAATGACATATTTAACAACCCGGCCCATGTTGATCCTAAAAAAATCAAAAAACTTACTCTTGAAAAACTTGAAGATGAATTGTGGTTGTCATGATTTTTACAGATTCAAATATTTTAATTTTTTCTGAAATGACGGAATATCCTGAACATAACATGGCTGTCAAGAAAATATCTGAAATATCCAAAAATGGAATACTTATAAATGACATAATTATTTCGGAAGTTTTTCACAAGATCTACAGGCTTATAGGTCATGAAGAGGCTGTTAAAAGGGTAAGTAATATTCTATCTAGTGAAAGTTTTGTTTATATGCCGGTGGAAAAAAGTACAATAGACAAGGCAATCGCTCTAACCGGTCTTGTAAGAATTAATGATGCAGTAATAGCGCAGCATGTTATGGATTTCAAATCCATGCTACTGACAGATAATACCAAAGATTTCAGAAAAATAAAAGGCCTTAAGATAATAAAACTTCGATGAAAACACTTTGGCGATCTGCTGGAAAATAGTTTCTGGCAATAGAGGTGATTGACGTATTTCCTAAAAGAGTAACGATAACAAGCGCGCTTCCTTACGTGAACGGCGTGAAACATCTGGGCAATATTACAGGCTCCCTGCTGCCTGCCGACATATTTCACCGTTTTCTTGATATGTTCGGCGTGGACAACATATTCATATGCGGCACCGACGACCACGGCACGGCTGTCGAGCTCGCTGCGTTAGAGGAAGGTCTCAGCTTTGAAAAATATTCAGAAAAATATTACGGCATACAAAAGAAAATATACGAGCGTTGGGGCTTTGACTTCACTTTCTTCGGGCGCTCCTCCTCTCAATCCAACCATCACATAACTCAGGAGCTTTTCCTGTCGGCGCACGAGAACGGATACATAAAGGGCGACGTTATTGTCATTCCCTATTGCAGGCATGATAAAAGATTCCTGCCTGACCGCTACATTACAGGGACATGCCCCACATGCGGCTACGACCGCGCCCGCGGCGACCAGTGCGAGAAGTGCGCGCGACTTCTAAATCCTGATGAGCTGTTGGATGCGAGATGCAGCATATGCGGCCACAGCGAGATAGAATTCCGGCAGGAGAAGCATCTTTTCCTAGACCTGCCGATGCTTCAGGGCAGGTTGGAAAAATGGGTGCAGGAGCAGAAATGGCATGACAATACAAAATCCCTGGCGCTGGGCTGGCTGAAGGAAGGACTAAAGCCGCGGTGCATAACACGCAACCTTACGTGGGGCGTGCCTGTGCCGCTGGAACACTACGGAAATCTTGTTTTCTACGTATGGTACGACGCACCAATCGCGTATATTTCAATGACAAAAGACGCGCATGACGCTGGCGTGATAAAGGACTGGAAGAGCTACTGGCGAAACAGCAGCATTTACCAGTTCGTCGGCAAGGACAACATACCTTTCCACACGATAATATGGCCGTCAATCCTGCTGGCAGCGCGGGATTCTGAACAGAGGGATACAAATTACCAGCTACCCCATCATGTTGCCGGCTATGAATACCTTAACTGGTCAGGCGAAAAATTCTCCACATCAAAAGGAGTCGGTCTGTTCAGCGACGAAGCTCTCGACCTCTTCCCGGCGGATTACTGGCGGTTCTATCTCGCATCTATACTGCCGGAAAGCAAGGACAGCAATTTTGACTGGGGTGATTTTCAGGCGCGCATCAACAACGAGCTAATCGCGAACTACGGCAACCTTTTCTACCGCGCCACGTATTTCATAGAAAAATATTTCGAAGGCCGCGTGCCGCAACCAGAATTGGGCGAAGCTGAAAGAAAGCTGCAATGGGAACTTGAAAAAACAATAATAAACGTAAAGGATCTTGTGGAACAGGTCAAGCTTCGCGAGGCGCTCCGGGAGATACTTGCGCTTGCATCTCTCGTGAACGCATATTTCCAGCACAGGACGCCATGGAAGCGGATAGAAGAAGACAGGTCAGCTGCAGCGACAGTGCTCTACACGACTGTCAATATTCTCCAGCCACTTTCGCTGCTGCTCAGCCCGTATATGCCTGGCAGCGCTTCTAGAGCTATAGAATGTTTAGGCGGCAAAAGGGAACTTACAGATAAATTCGTAATACAGCCGGGACAGGAAATAAAGGCGCAGATACTGTTCAAAAAGGTGGACAGCATAGAAAAGGTAAAGAAGTTTAAAGGCAAGTATATCAAGACGGAGAAGAAAAGGGAACTGGATGAAAAGATAAGAAAGGCCGGATCTGTCCCGGATTTGGTATATTTGGAGATGACAAATAATATGCTGCCGTTCAAGGAATTCGAGAAGGTTGAAATGAGAGTCGGTACGATAACAGACGTAAAAGATCATCCCGATGCCGACAAGCTTTACGTATTGCAGGTGGATCTGGGCACCGAGAGCCGCCAACTGGTTGCAGCACTTAGGCAGAAATACAAAAAGGAACAGCTGGAAGGATTGCAGGTCATTGTTGTCATAAACCTGGAGCCGAAGATGCTGCGGGGCGCCAATAGTCACGGCATGCTGCTTGCCGCGGAGGACGGCACGGTGCTCGAACCTCTGTCGCCCGTGCCAAATGGATCAAGAATAATGTAGTTACTGAACGAACTCTAAATTTTCCATTTCTTTGAATTGCCTATCGCCTGTCAAAAATTTTAACCCGCTGATTTTAGCTAAAATATACCCTATACAATCTATGTAGGATAAATTTTTTGATTTATTTTGTATACGTAACATCATGGCATCCTTTATTATGCCATCTGTTATTTCTATGGCGTATTTCACAACTTCATCGTAAAACGCATCTGCAGTTTTTTTGTCAAAATTATTAAGCAGGTAGTAATAAACTTCCATTAAGTTTAGCCTAGAAGTGGCAAAATCAGTTGTTCTGAATCTTAGATAATTTTTATTACCTCTGAATATTTCAACAAACGCGTAGCTGTCAAAGAAGTACATGCTTTACTCCCAGCCACGTCTCATTTCGTCTTTTATTTTTTGACCGCTTTCCTTAATCTTAAGCGAGCCGAAAAATTTGCTCAAATCGCCTTTCTTTGCAACGCTAACAAAGACTTTTTCATTCTCTTTCAAGTTTCTTGCCTTTACCATTTCTCCCGGGAATATGACACCCAGAGAGTTACCTATTTTTCTCACCTTAAGCTCTGGCATTTTGATCACCTGTTAAATTTATGTTATACATATATTTAACATATGTATATAAAGCTTGTGTAAACAAAAGCGAGATTTTATTGCCACAATACAACTAACCAAGCTTAAAATATCGGGAAACCCAAATAAAAACAGAATGACGAAACTGCACGACGCAAAGCAGACTGACGTTCTTCAAACGTCTTTCGTCTTGCGTCGGTCTGTTCGCGTCTTCATAAAATATCAAAGGAAATCTCAATGAACTCGGTAAAACTTGTAGCTGTGCTTATGTTTGCGACTCTCATTTTGATAAGCGTGCCGCATGTATCACTCTTGGGATTTGGGATAG
>CAYJUT010000003.1:10450-25295 GCA_964373415.1 uncultured archaeon
CAACGGTGACGTTATTACCTAGTCCACCTGTGGCAAACAGTCCTTTTGTTATAACATTTACTGGTCTACCTTCAATACCTCAAACTGCGCAATCTTTAACATACAAGCTATTATGTGGCGGTATTCTGAGGAACGGACAGATAGCGGCCTCAGATTGCAGCGGTAATACTTGTATCGGTCAAGCTCCTACTGTACCAGCAGGTTCGTGCGACATAAAATTTGTGCGCATAAACAACGGAGATGCAATTAGTGTTGTAGTTGCTGGCACAGGCTCGAATTCTTTTGATGTTAGTCCTTCTCCCCAGACGCCTGGCACGCCAACGGGTTCAGGAAATAGATGTTGTGTTACAGAAAAGCCGCCAGGACAATTTTCATATCGCGATATACCGGGCAGTATAAGCATCGATCAGTGTACGGCAGATGGCGGCATTACAGAGATTTACAGGTGCGGTGACGGACAGCTGGAAAATAGATATTGCAACACTTTCTGCAGCAAACAAAGCCGAACTACTGGAAGTTGTATTTATACCAGTTCCACGAATGCTCAATATTCCAATACATATCAAAATGTATGTCGTCAAGGAGAATTATGCCAGTGCGGCGGCACGGCCGGGCAAAATTATCAGTATGGCGTCGAGTGCCCCGAGGCATGCGTTACAGGAACTGCATCGATAGGCACTTACAATCCTGCATTTTCAAGCCAGCAGACATCATTCCCTATAGGTCAGTGCACTGACACACAAGGCTATCAGGGCCTTCTGCTCGCTTTCCAGATAGGGACGCAAAGCGGCGTAACCGGCACGCAATATGTGCAGCAGCCCAGAATATTGTCCGGGCCGAATGGCGGCCGTGGACTCTATCAGTGCCAGCCACACGAGTATTGCGTATGCACTTACATCAGCCTGAGCAGTTTCACTGCTAACAACAACAGGCCTTCAACGCCCATATTGCCCGGAACAAAAACATGGGACGACCCCGCAGACATAAGCGACCGCGCGCCGACAGCAGCTCCTAATGACCGCATCTGTGACCAGGCGGCAGCGGATGCAACTATAACAGCAACGCTAAGCCTGGGAGCCGGCACAAGCTCGAACAGCAACCTGAGGCTGATACAGGCTGGTGATACCGTAACAATAACAGGCTCCGTCGGCAAGCTTGCGGACACGTGCAAGGGCTACACGTACACGTGCAGGCGGGAGAAAGTTGTGGGATGCGATGTCAAGAATCGTGTCTTGTGGACAACTCTTGACTATAAGGACTGCCCGGCAGGCTTGCCTGAAATTGTCCATGAGGATGGCGACGGAAAGAACGCTAACTGGGGCATGATAGCATCAATAGCCATTATAGCTGCAACGTGGGGGGCAACTACGCCTCTTACGCCTCTAGCTGGCAAAATATCCGGAATCGATGCATTATTTTATGCTGGCGTTGCTGGCGCAGTCGATGCATTTGCGGATGGTAGTCGATGCAGTTCTGGCGCTCCAAATGCTAATTATGCGCCCATGATTTATAACGGTATTTATCAGACAGCGAGAATCGGCGGAAATCAACAGACTACGCCGGGCCAACCGGCCGGCACATTATCGACATGCAATAATTGTCTAGCCGATTCTGGCGGCGCTGCAACATGGCTATGCCTTGTGGGCGGCAACCAAGATCTTGGATACTGCCTACCTGTAGGCCCTTGCCCTCCGGGCACAACCCAAAAAATGTGTCTACCAGACATTACGGTCACAACCTCACAATATGGTACATGCAATTCATGTGTAGAAGCAGGAAAAACTTGGTGCCAAAATAGTGGCTGCCAGAACAGCGAGATTTCGTGTCCAGGTGAGCGATTTACCAGTATCCCAGCTGGATGTCCAACCGGCACGGGCGCGGCGACTGCGAAGCCTACTTTTGATATAACGGGAAGGAATGTATTGCCTGGCAATCCGTTTCAAACACCTTCCGCGCTAGCGCCGACTGTTGCTCAAAGCGGCGTAACCGCGGCTGGCAGTAGTTCAGCCAGCGGTTACTTAGCTGGACAGATAGCCTCGTCTATACTCGGCCAGTTACCTACCTGCCCGTCACCGGAAGAATTGTCGGGATGCTTCCGGGTGTGCGGCAAGACTTATGAAACGGAGGCGTCCAGGGCGCCGACATGCACCAGCACTGTGCTTGCTTACAAGGAGGCTGCGTACAAGTGCGGGCAGGGCTCGTGCGGCGGATTCGCGGGCAAGAGAGTAAGGGTGCAGATAAAGGATCCGGGCGGCGCAGTCGTCATAGATGACACGACAACCGCTGATGCAAACGGCGAATTCAGCTATACTTTTGCGGCGCCCGCCGCTGACGGCGAGTTCACGGCGGTTGTCAGCGTGCCTAAGTAATAAATTAATTAAGATAACCGAGGCGTTTGGCTTTGGTATAATGGTGAATGGATGGTAAACGGGAAATTGGTACAGGAAAAACAATATGCAAATAACATGAAGAAGAATTATGCGAATAGAAATTAAGATGATGGTAATTTATGAAAATTAACACGAATCGAAGAAATGTCTCATATAGTTCTCTTGCTGGATTACCCAATCAATCTACATCTTTAAGCCTCCGAGGAAACAATCGAGATATCACTTCCTTGGGAACTATATGTGAACCCAGAAAACGTATCCCGTTTCTTTTCCGGGTTAACTATAAGCTTTTTATGGGCGATGATTCAAAGCCGTCTTTCTTGAGAGTTATTAACAGCCCTTCAAAATCTTTTTGCCTCGCCTTTTCTTTTAGCAATGCAGAAAATGAATGCAGCAATGCTTCAGAATCATTTTGCGGAATTCTCAGCAAAATTACTGCAAATATTTTCTCCTTCGAGAACATGACAGGGTCGGTAAAATGCGCGTCATTTGTAATCAATATTCGCGACTCAGAAAGAGATATTTTTGCCAGATTTCCGTTTGCATACCCTTTTGGAACAGGAATGACGTCGAATCCTTTGGACACAAGGAATTTCACCAATTCTTTCTTGATGTTCTCATCCGCCAAAAACCTAGGCTTTTTCTTCAGGGATGATAACGACATTATCTCTGCCTCTTGTGATGAGAGCGACGTAGTGCAGCGCAGCCTTGATTTGTTCTTTAGTCAGCGGAGTAATAAATGCATTCATAATTTTCTCGACAGGTTCACCCGCTTCGAGCATTTCCAACACTTGCCAAACCATGATCCTTGTGCCCTTGAAAGTGGGCGTACCGCCGCATATCCCGCTATCCACGACGATATACTCGCTTATTTCGACTCTCATAATAGTAATAACGGACACATAATATTTAAAGATACTATAATCAGGAAGGAAAACAATACTTATCAGCCGTGTCTTCTGGCAATTTTTTCTTTTAGTCCTTTGCCAAGTTTCATTACCTGTTCGTCTGTTAATTTGGACTTCTTTGCCAATGTCTTCAATTTCTTAAAAGCAACTTTCTCCTCGACGGTATCATCCAACGCTTTGAGGAACGCTGACCTGAAGGACTCCTTCCACTCTTTGGAAGATAGTTCTATTGACTTTCCGTACTCTTTTGGTACATCCAATTCAACTTTCATATATACAGATTATCAAAAAGAGTTTATAAACTTGATACAATCAGAAGACGATTTAATATGAGAACTAAAAACGGAAATACCATAGGGAAACGAATTGGCGTGTCCGGATTAGTAGCGGTCCTTGCACTGACTTTTGCGTTCGGCTTGGTATTATCACAGACATCATCGGCAGCTTTGACGTTCCAGGGACGCGCTTGCAACAGCAACCAGATATGCGATGTCATCCGCAGGTGCGATTCAAACGGATGCACAAGCAACTTCCAGAACTGCCAGGCGTGTGCTTCCTCTACGAAGACATGTCCCAACGGTCCTGCAATAGTGCCGGGCATCTGCGTTGAATCGGGCGGCGTGCCAACGTGCACCCAGGGAACTGCCACGTGCCCAACGGGTCCTCCAGGCGGCCTGAGTCCAGGGGAGCCTTATACTATTTTGACATTTACAGTCTTTACCAAGAAGAATCTTGTCATCAAAGTAACGCCTGATACCCAGACAGGACTCGCCGGCTCAACGTTGAATTATGAAATGAGCTTGGAGAACAAGAATCCTAAATCACTTACATTCCAGGTTTCTTCACAGCTGCCACCGGGATGGCAGATAAACATGCCAGACCAGTTTTCGATAAGCCAGAACGGCGTGAAACAGGTGCAGTTCCGCGTCACTTCAAACAAGACCGCGTCTGATGCCACATATCCGATAATCATAGGCGTTTTCAACAGCGAGCTCAACCTTTTTGGCACGACCACGGCGCAGTATGTCGTGGCATCGCGCGGAACACCCGGCCTCTCGATAAGTCCGAAGAGCCAGTCGGGTTATCCTGGTCAGACGGTTCTGTACAATGTGTCTGTCACAAATAATGATCCTCAGGGTTTCGATGCGACATCGATCACGCTAAGGGCTACTGCACCAGCCGGCTTCAATGCCGTATTCAATCCCACCAGCATCAGCCTGCAGCCCGGAAAAACGGGATCGGTAAGGCTGGACGTAACATCGCCACTTAACGCAACAGAGAACGCATACAGGATAGGCATAAATGCGACTGCGAACAGGCTTTCAGGCTTTGATACTATCGAATACAAGGTAGACCTCTGCGGCAACAGTGTCTGTGACATAGGCGAAGAAGGCCGCTGTGCCGTGGACTGCCCGCTTGACAGCAACTTCATCTGCGATGGCCGCTGCGAACGTGAGCTGGATGACGGCCTCGCATTTTCTGCCACTGTCAATGTCCAGTTCAACCGGTTCATAATATGCAGCAGGAACGCCACCGCGGCGGCATGCATACAGGCTGCCGGCTCGGTTTCTACAGGAGGCTTGCCAGGCATCTCCGGCAATGTTACAAGCAGCTGCGGCGTTGGTAAGATGTGCATATGCTCGTCAGACCAGCCGAACTGCAACGCGCTTTGCGTTGACAAAAGGGGTGTTTACTACCTTCTGGCTGACGGCACCAGCGATGTAAGGGGCATAGCTAATTACAGCTATGCGTGCCCGTTCGTTAACCTGCCGGAAATAATAGGACTGCGCGACAACTTTACGCGGGCGAAACAGGATTATGAAAAGGCGCAAAGCGCGCTCCGCGAGTCTCTCAAGACCAATATTACTAGCGCAAAACGCGCTGAAACCCAGCCGTGTGTCGACGCACTGTCATCCATCATAACCAGCACAGGCGATTATGCTGACTACCTTAACAAGGTCATAGCATGGCCCGGAAAGATTAACACGACAGCCGCCCGCGCCCGCGCATCTGACGTGCGCGCGAGCATAGAAAGCACATATAATTCATTCTGCCGCGGCGTTACCGGACTGCTGCAGGTGGACAGCATAACGGCAGCACCGGCAGAGAAAGGCGGGGTGCTTGACGTGTCGGTTGCGATAAAGAACATAGGCAATGTGCTTTACAACGGCTATGCTCAATGCGAATTTACCGGCGGGCAGGGCGAAAAGTTCACAACCGGCAGCGAATGCACGACCATAGGCGGGCAGCAGCTCAGCACCTTTGAGATTTCTGCAAATGCAACCTCAGCAGGCAAATGGACCGCGCGCTGCAAGGCACTCGGCTCCGTGGCATTCGGATGCACTAATGCCTCTATACATGACGAATCTTCACTTCAGTTCTCTGTCTCGACACGGGATGCCTTCGTTGTCGATGTTTCAGGCGTGTGCAGCGGCACTGTCACATGCTCTGTGAGGACATCAAACCCGGGCTGCGGCGTGTGCACCGCCAATGGCGGACAGTGCATTAGAGTAGGCAGCTCAAACGGCACGGATATATTTGACTGCCCTCGGGCTCTGGGCAATATTACATTGGTCGGCTCTGTCGCTCGGACAAGCCAGTGCCAGCCCGTGGCACCTGTCCAGAAAAACATAACCATACGCTGCACTGGATGCGGCGACGGCACGGTTGGCAGCGGCGAACAGTGCGAACTACCTTATACCGACAACAACCAGTTATGCTCACAGGCACCGACAACGTGCAACGGCAACCTGTTTGGGATACGCGACAGTGCTGGTTTGTGCGGCGCGACATGCGGATGCAGCTACGACAGGTATGAGTTCACATGCACGCCGGGCCAGTGCGGCGCCCAGTGCGGCGATTTCGACACGCGCGTTGTCAGCGTGAACAAGACCAATGGCGTATGCCAGTGCGTGCAGCAGTGCGGCTCAGGCTGCACATGGAATGCATGCGACTGCGAGCCGGGCAGAGTCCCGCTACCTCCGGGCACCATAGGAAATCCATTTGTTGACGTGGCACACAGCCCGTCATCACCTACCCGTACTGTAACACTTACAGCCACAGGCGGCAACCTGACAAAAGTGGAAATATACGCTGACGGCTTTGTTGTAAAGTCGTGTCAGCTCACTCCGTGCTCAATAACAGCTGATTACGATCCTGGCGTGCACACTTATTTCGCAAGGGCGACAAACGGCCAGGCATCCGTCACTGACCCGACAGATGGTTCAAGGGCGTTCACGGTTCCTGGCACGCCTTCTACAGGTGGAAACGGCACGGATGGCGTAGGAGGCGGCGGAGGAGGCCAGCCAAGATTAAACACAACTACTGTCATAGTTGACGTGAGACATTCGCCAGATTCGTCTCTGGTGCAGGACCAGGTCCTGCTGACGGCAGTGGCGCACGGTCCAAGAACATTCAAGGAGATAAACATATTTGTTGATGATAATCTGCGCAAGACATGCTCCAACTACGCGCCTTCGCAGGAATGCACGTTCCGTTCTTCTTACACGTCGGGGGCCCACACATATTTTGCGACTGCATTAGACGTCACAAACACTTCTGCGCGCAGCCCTGACACAGGCACAAAAAGCTTCTCAATAAGCGGCACAAACGGCACGGGCGGCGCAGGTGGTATAGGCGGCACAGGACCCGGCCCTCCTGGAACTGTGTCACAGGGCTTGGGCGCCTGTTACGTCAAGATAGTATCGAGGAACTGCACATACAATGTCAATACGAGACGCTACGATGTTTCCCTTAACGCGGAATGGGTTAACGGCACTCATGCGCACTGGATAATAGAGGATAACACAGGACCGAAAATATATCTCAGGAATTTCAGCCAGACCGAGCCGGTAGCAGCGCCTGGCGTCAAGACTGTCAAGGCCGTTGTACACGATGTTAACGACTCAACGCTATGCTTTGCCTCGGAACAGATATATTGCGGTCCCGGGACAACCACAGGAAAGGACCTGGACATCACTTTTGATATCAAGGATGTCGTGAAGACCGGAACTAATGACGTAAGAATAATTGTTATGCCTTATACAGCAATAACACCTTTCCGCATTCAGAGCTTTACAGACTCTGCATTGGGCGTGAGCGGCGTACGTGTCGAAGGGAACACAAGCCTGTCCGGCGTATCCGGCCCGTTGCGCATACAGGAAAATAAATCGTACAATGTCTACACCGTAACGACGAACCTGGCTCCCGGAGCTAACGTGTCTGTTGCTTACAAGCTTGACGTAGCATCACAGGGCGAATATACTCTCATAGCCGTTGCTAATTATTCCGGCAAAACAGAAAGGGTCACGAAGACGATAAAAGCTACATCCTGTCCACAATCTTATAGCGTGATTGCTGTCGGGCCTAGCGGCGCCTGTTTGCAATTTACGACGCCTTGCGACATACCGCCTGGCTGGGACGAGGTTGGTGTTTGCCCTGACGATATAGAGCCAGTAGAAGAGCAGGGTGATAACACGCTTCTGATAATTATAATCGTGATTGTAATTATCGTCTTGGCAGTTCTCGGCTACAGGTACAGTGATGATATAAAAGAAAAAATACAAAAAATAAGAGGAAAAAAACGCCCTGATGAAGAAATGCCGAATCTTGAAGAAAGAGAATACTAGACTGTAATGCATCTATAGTGATAGACTAAAATTAGTAACCGTGATTTTGTATGCAGCTTCCGATAAAAATAATCATAATTGTTGCGATAGCCGTGATGGCGCTGGCTGCGCTGAGCGCTTTTTTCTTCCAGTCGTCCGGCAGTTCATTGACACGCACGCAGGCCGAGAGAATTTTTAACACGCAGTGCACAACATACGGCCAGCGACAGTGCGACTGGTCTGTCACTTACGAGCCCCAGTTCCAGAACTATCTTGATGCCTGCCGGGTTCTCCACGGCCAAGAACGCGAGGCGTTTTCCTGTCTGTATGTTCTCTGCTCTGCGTGCAAGGAGACTACGAACCTCAGGTGCAGCGGCCTCTGCAATATATGCAACGGGCATGAATCTGCATCTGTCGAGCGACAGACTTGCTGTTCACGGTTTAGCAGCGAATGCTCAGGCAGCGACGTAGACTGCAGTAGTGCATGTTCATAGGCCGCTAAAACTTCTGTATGTAAAATGCTACATATTTTATGTAACTTGTTACGTAAGCTTTATAGAAATGGAGGTGACTTTTGTAGGTTAAATGTAGTTACTTTTAAATAGTTAATTTTATAAAGCTTTAAATATAAACAATTTCATAGAATTATATGCAATTATCACGAAGGGATCTCTTTTCAACTGCTGGTTCGGTGGTTGCATTAGGCGTTGCAGGTTTGGCCGTACATACGGGAATGACTTACCAGCCAAGAGTAGTTGACTATACAGGCCATTTACATCCAGATCACCCAAGAATTAAAAGAGAAAAAACTTATTTTGCGACTGTTCATTGTACAAACCAAAATCAAGATGAATTAAACGACTCTTTGCGTATTTTGACTTCACCATGGAGAAGTGCTCACTATTTAATTGGCCGTAATGGCGTTATTTTTAGACTCGTGCCTGAAGATCTTGTATCATTCCATAATGGTGTAAGTAGATGGAATGGAATTGAAAACCTTAACTTGTTTTCTCTGGGTATTGAATTTATTGGCTATGGCTCCCAGCCATTTACTGAAGAACAATATACTGCATTCAAGTATCTTTATCGCGATGGAATTAACTTGAGAGGAAAGTACGACTTCAAAGATTCTGATGTCCTATTTCATAGCTGGGTCGCTTATTGTCGTGACAATAGAACACATAATGAGTCTAAATTAGATGGTGAACATACTATGCCACATAGAGGACGAAAATCAGATCCCGGTTTCCTTTTCGACAGATTTAAGGCTGGTTTATATGATTCTCCTGTACATGATCAAGATGTCAGAAATGGTGCTATATCGTCTAATCCAGATGGTCCGAGACTTATTATCGCCTCAGAAAAACGTGAACTAGCAGTTGAAGAAGGTGGCCAGGAGGTCAAGAGGTTTGCAGTGTCGATCGACAAAGGTGGACCAAAGCAAATGAAAAAGGGGCAATTTATCGTAGCGAATAAGAGCCGAAATCATTCTTCACATATTTTTGGTTCAAATTATTTGGAAGCCACTAACGGGGAAAGAAATTTCCTGATTCATGGTACACCGGACACTACTTTGCATGGAATTAATCTATGGGGAAGAAAATACTTGCATGATATATATCCTGGGTATAATGACTGGACCGAGAGAGGAAATGTGGCCATGAGCGATGAAGACATCAGAATGATATATATGAACATTCTGACAGGCACACCTGTTGAGGTTAGGTAATTTCTACTTCTCCGATAGCTTTGAGTCCACTCAAATAATAATTATAAAATTCGATTCGATCTTCAAAATGCGACTTTAGATTTCTCTTAAAATCTGGATAAACTTCATCAAATGTCGTCTCGTCACCGCAATAAAAAACAGCGACATATTTGCCCGGTTTAGGAATGTCTAAATTAAATCGATCCCCAATTCTGCTCACTAAATTCTGGCCAGAATTAGACTGTAAAGTCCATTTAACATTGCCACATAATTTCTGGGAATTTGTTAAAGTACCCTTCAATATGTTCCCAGATAATGACAAAATTGCAGTAGGCTCTCCAGATGTTTGGACTGTATTCGCATCTACGCAACATTGAATATTTTCAGGGCCCTTGCAATAACCAGGTATGAAGCTGCCATCGAGGCATAGGTTGATGTTCTTGTCCATGCATTGGAATTGTGAGAATGTACCTTCACAAGGGTATGACTCTGATATTATTTTATAACTAACACCAGTTTGCGGTTCTCGTATGGATTCACCATTGGACAGGCCAATATCGACCCAATATTGCAATATACCGTTCTCAATATTTGGAAGTATATTCACAAATGTTGTGCAAAATATGGCATTTCCACAATCTTTTTTTATTTCTTGCATCAATATTTCATTGTTTGGCCCAATTATTTTTACTGTAATAATATGATATTTAATATCCTTAAGCGCAAATTTCGGAAATGATTTTATTTCCACATTCGAGCCTCTTTTTATTATTTGAGGCGATACTGAGACTTGCAAAATTCCAGAATTTGGCAATATTTCAATCTCATTAGATTTTAAAGAATTTCTAGGGACTGCTATTTTCTTCCCGGCTATTTCTTCGACCCATAATCTTCTAATTTCTTTTACCAGTTTTGTGTTCTCGAAATCCTTTGTTTTTTCCAATTTTAATGCATTTTTTATTTCAATATCCGTTAAAGGAATATTGTAATATCTTACAAAGTTCCTTGCAGCTTGCTCAGACTCTGTAACTGTACTTGATTGTGCGCAAGAAACTTTGTCATAAGCTAGAAAGTCACCGTCAATTTTAAGAGAATAGTACTTGTTATCTTTCTCTCCGATGAGATCTTTTAATTGTGTTTGTATCTGTTGATTTCTGGAAGTAAATTCTCCGGCGTTATGATCAATAAAAATGGATAGTAGTTGATCTTCTGTAAGTTTTTCTCCTGGAGTAACATAGTTATTTTTGAGATCTTTTATAAGTTTTGCTCCGTAAAGTATACACCCGTCTATTGTTTGGAGAGTTTCATAAACATTATCTTTCCTATTGAGCTGTTTTGAAATCTTTTCAGCTTTACATAACTGAACATTGACACATCCTATTGACCAGGATCGTTGACGAGTCAGATAAACGTCTATGGGCCGTAAAATCCCCTCTAAATTTTCTATGCCCAATAGTTGTGATATCGGATTAGCTTGAAAGTGTGATTCCCTTTCAATTATTGCGGTTATTAGTGATATATCTTCTAAGGATCTCGTACCTGTATGTTTTATTATTAATCTTGCCCATTCTTCCGAAGTTCCGTCGCTTAATTCTATTTTGTTTTCATCTTTTCTTTTTTGAATCAGGTTTGCAAGGGCATTTATTAACGGAGCATTCTTATCTGCTATACTTTTTTCATACTTATAGGATGACGGCAGTTTATTCGGTATAAGTATAAATTTTCCAATGTATTTGTCCATATTTCTTCCTTCTACTAGATTATTATAATCAGCTACAAGCCACATCATATCTTCATTTGAGTTAACAATGGACGCAAGTGTGTCTCCTTTTTTAATTTCGTGTGTTGTAAATTCAACTTCATTTTTGTTAAAAATTCCGAGTCTGTAAAGTTTTTGTTGATCCGGACTCATCACAGCCCTTATTTTGAAGAATTCGCGTCCATTTCCATATTTTTTCAAGAAGTTTTCTATCGACTCGATTCGTACTGGTTCACAAGATTTGCAGTCTTCTGGATGAAAGAGATGGGTTATAATATGGCCATTCCTATTTTTACCTAAATACATTGCCACATGCGTAAAGTCAATATCTTTCGTATTTCCTCTATTGGCACCAGTTTTTGGCTGACTCTCACCTGTATCCCTGTAGGAGATATCCGGTCTAAAATTACTTAGAGAATAATAAAATCCTATTATATCTCCGGGCATTAATGAGTCATATTCTGTAAAATCCTTACCGTTTTGCCAGTCGTAGAATTTAACCGTTCCTCCCCGGTCTTTTATATTGCGCGGCATCTGCCACGCACTGCCTCCTACACCTGTAATAAAGCTTTTTCCTATACCAAAAATATACTCATGTGATCTTGTTACATATGCGGCGCAGTTTGCCCCATGACATATTGGGTCCCTGTATACGAATCCCCTAAACCCGGATTTTACCGAATTGAGTCTCTGCGATATAGTTGACGTACTTTCATGAAATTCAGTTTCTAAACAAATTTCATATTTGTTATGCCAATTACACCCTAAATTTTCACATTTTTCCTTGTTACATGACGAAAGGAAGCCTCTACACTCGTTGTGACAATCCTTTTCCTTTTCCACAGCACAATCTATTTTCTTTCCCTTTTTTACAAGCTGAGACAAATCTAAAACGAGTATCTCAAATGCATTGTCGTAGTTTTTAGTTTTTATTTTATCAAAAATATCTTTTTTGTTTATTATATCTTCTATTTCTTTTTCTTGGAATCCGCATTCTTTTGAATGTGTAACGTATATTTTGCTGTCTTTTTTTGAATAAAAAATGAGCAAATTGAGTGCTGGTATTCCTGATGATATAAGGTTTTGTGAACCTCTTAAGAATTTTGTGTTTAAACTCAGAACAGGCCCTAGAGAATCACCTGTTTCTATTACAATTTTTATGTTTGTTGTTTCAAAAATATTTTTAAGTAAATTTTCTAGTTTGTCGGGATTTTTTAATAGTTTTGGATTTGTGTTATCAAAAACAAATTCATATATCTTTTGAGATTTTACGTCTTCTGGTTTCTGAAACTGTATGTTAAATGTGCCTTCTTGTTTTTCAAAACCATAGAAGGACCCGCCATTTGAATAAACAATACATGTATTTTTTCCTGAATCTCTGCAATCATTATTTGGACCAACTGTTATCAGAGCATCGGTACCGCATTCGATGCTTGTCTTTTGTTTTGTTATTAACTCTTTACTCTTTACCCAATATTCACATGAACCATCGCCATTTATAGTAATCTTGAAATCTTCTGTTTTCGTCTCGGACAGTGTTTTTGCTTCTGGCGAATTTGCATCCACTTTAAATACACCACAGAAGTCAATGTTTCCTGAATGTACCAGATCTTTTAGTTGTTTATTGTATATAGGTCCTGTAGGTGTGCCTGTTGGCAAACAGCACTGTATATTTCTAGGACCTGGACACCAACCTCTTACTGGTTCAAGTCCTGCAGGACATCTTGAAGCCGGGTTCGATGAATCTATACAAACATAATTGTCGCATGGGAAAAAACATTTTGCACCAATATAGTTTTGGCCGGCCTTTTGCTGAGGCTTGCTACTGGTTTGTATGTTTGATTCTTGAACAGACCCACAACTTGTATATTCTCCATTTTCTATTTTATTTTTAATATCTTCATTAAAAATAGGTCCCAGTGGATTTCCTTTTGGCATGCAACATTGTATATTGCTAGGACCTGGACACCAACCTCTTATAGCCTGCAAATTATCAGGACAACTAAAATCAGATTTTAATACATCGTAACAAGAAAATTGTTGGCATGGTGATATGCAAGTACCAACAGGCTCGGCAGATAATGCTATGCGTGCTAGAAACAAAAAAAGCACAATTATGTATTTCATTTTTTATCCCAATATATCTACTGACACAATCTCAAGTGACGGTTCAGTATCTTTGCTTTCTTTTTCTGTTCCGGTTTCTGTTTTTTCAGGCTCCGGTACGCCAGAGCTAGTTTTGCCTGAATACTGCAGCGGAACACCTTGTTCAATTGACGGCACCGTACAACCACATCCCCTCGCACATTGGACCGTGTCGGAGAAGCCGTTGCCGATGCATATGCCGCCAAAGCCCTTGCCATCTATGTTCATCGAGTTTATTTTTGTATGGTCACAATTGTTGGAGTTGCGCAATGCATTACACCCGTCGGCGAATGACTTTTGTGAACCGATCTGGTCGCTGCCTGAAAAAAACTGGCCACCGAAAAAC
Source organism: uncultured archaeon (assembly GCA_964373415.1). Lineage (GTDB taxonomy): Archaea > Aenigmatarchaeota > Aenigmatarchaeia > GW2011-AR5 > GW2011-AR5 > GW2011-AR5. The sequence goes on from CAYJUT010000003.1 coordinate 24,314, forward strand.
CCTGATAACGCGACAAGAACAAGCACTGCTATGGCGATGACTATTATCATGTTAACAGGCATCTCAAGGCCTTTTTGCATAAGTAATTATCCCTCTGGTTTATTAAATCGATGAAAATGGCAAAAATAGGTTCTTTCTATAGCATCTGACATAAATTCTCAGACATATTATGGTGTCAGTGCTATATGCGGAAGACATTAAGTTGTATGAAAACTAATGTCTTCCACTATAGTTATGGCGGTACAAGAAAAGAAACGGAATATAACTTATTGTGCACCATAAATGAACCAAGTTATAATATCACGATTCATTACTTGGTTCACATTATAGTTAACCCAGTAAGGATTCCGGATATGATTTACTGGGTTCACATACATGGAGAACCTTTGGTTCTCCTGTACAGGTTAAGCTTCGCTTAACCATGTATAGCTCACAAGGGTGTAGTATCGGATTATTTCCTTGTAGAGCTATAACGCATGACGAATCTCTTGTTAATTTCATTGGCCAAAATATCAAACGCGGTGACGAAGGTTTGACTTTCCCCTTAGTCCTATCATACGTTTATTGGAAACAATCACAAAAATAACGAATTTCGATAACTGTACTAATTTTCCAGTTTCGCACCAAAAGGACTATTTATACTGAAACCCATTAGATTAGTAGCCACTTCATGCAACCTCCAATTTTTAAGACGTGGTCAGCATCGCACCCATTGAAGCCTGCGTTTGGTTAAGCTTTTCGGAAGCTTACCCGCAGTGTCTTCACTCTTTTTCTCTTTTGAAGCAAATCCACTGGAAGAATGCTGGAACCAAGGAAAGAGCTCTGTTATCGGTTCTGTTTTCTACGATACATTTGAAGACTTCAAGCAGGCCACAAGAAAATACTACCGAACAAAGAAGTTCAATCTTGATTTGTACAAATATTTATGTCACTAAGTATAATAGACGATTTACGGCAAATGAAAATAAAAGTGGGCCCGACG
>CAYJUT010000004.1:0-13654 GCA_964373415.1 uncultured archaeon
AGAGGGGAGTCATGTATGATGAGGACATGGAAGAACCACTTTATTTGTCATACTCACATTCAAGGACCGACATAGAACAAACACTTGAAACGCTTGAAAACAGCGTTCATGATGCGATGATACCCAGAACACCTTTAAGAATAAACTCCGTTATGACAACGTAACATGAAAAGTGATAAAATGACAACATATTTTGTTCTTGGCGGCTACGGCCAAATGGGACGCATAGCCAGCAGGGACCTTGCTGAGACTGCAAAAGGAAAAATAATTGTAGCAGGACGGGACGAACAAAAAACAAAGAATTATGCGAGAAGATTGGGAAAGAATGTAATAGGTGTAGCTGCCGACGCGTCAAAGTCAGAGGAGCTCGTTGCAATATTGAAAAAACACAGAGTCAATGTAGTTGTTAATTGTGCAACCTATTACAGTAATCTTGATGTTATGAATGCGTGCTTGGAAGCCGGATGTCACTATCTTGACCTTGGTGGCCTGTTTCACATGACCAAAAAACAGCTGAAATTGCACAGCCAGTTCAGGAAAAGAGGGCTTCTCGCCGTTCTTGGTTGCGGTTCCACACCTGGCATAACCAATATCCTTGCAGGATACGGCGCTGGCATGATGAACAGACTAGACTCTGTACATGTTCGCTTTGCAGGATATAGCTGGACGCATGCCAAGACGCATTTCGTTGTGCCTTATTCCATGTATACTGTCTTTGACGAGTTTGAATCAAGGCCTGCCGTGCTCAAGGATGGCAGGATGACTTTTGTCAGACCAATGAGTGGCAAATCAACTGAATATTTTCCTGACCCAATCGGAAAAGTTGTTACTTTCTACACGCTGCATTCAGAGCTTGCCACGTTCCAATCCTCATTCAGGAAAAAGGGAATAAAGAACTGTGATTTCAAGGTGTCTTTTGATGAAAGTTTTGTTCATGATGTCCAAACCCTCATAGATGCAGGGATGTCGTCGAGGAAACATGTAAACGTGAATGGATGCAGAATAAGACCTGTCGATATGACCGTGAAGGAGATGAATAAAGTCATACCCGACAATGCAAAAATAAGGGATATCGAATATGTGCGGGTGACGGTCACTGGGAAACAAAAAGGAAAAAACACAGAAATAGTTCTTGACTGCCTTTCACACAGCAGTCAGAAATGGCATGCTTCTGCCGGGGATATTGACACAGGCTGCCCACCTTCAATAATAGCGCAGTTCATTGCAAACAAGAAGATAAAAAAGCGTGGTGTATTGCCGCCTGAACTCTGTGTCCCTTCAGGCCTGTTTTTCAAAGAAATTGCCAAACGGGGTATGGAGATATTCATAACGTTGAAAAAGAAAGAATATTAGCAGCTGAGCAAAATATGGATGATATTATGAAAGCTTACAAGATGTACATAAATGGAAAATGGGTTAATGCCAAAAGCAGCAAAAAAATGAATGTATTGAATCCATGCACAGAAAAGATAATGGCAACGGTCCCGGAAGGCAGCGCAGAAGACGCACGGACCGCTGTAGACGCAGCTCGTGAAGCGTTTGACAGCGGAAACTGGTCGGACAAAACACCGGCAGAGCGTTCATCTGTGTTGTTAAAATTGGCCGGCCTTATTGAAAAAAACATACACAAGCTTGCAAAAATAGAATCAATGAACCAGGGCAAGACCATCAGATATAGCAGCGAATCGGATTTTCCTTTCATCATTGACAATCTGAGATTTTTTGCAGGTGCCTGTCGCAACCTTGAAGGTAAATCTGCCGGGGAATACAGCGGGTTCGGAACAAGCATAACAAGGCGTGAGCCTGTCGGCGTAGTTGCGTCGATCGTGCCGTGGAATTATCCCTTGTACATAGCAATGTGGAAAATTGCTCCAGCGCTTGCTGCAGGCAATACGCTGGTTGTGAAGCCTGCAAGCTACACGCCGCTGACATTGCTCGAATTCGCGAAACTCGCACACGGACTGCTTCCAAAAGGTGTCCTGAATGTAGTTACAGGTCCGGGTGAGACAGTTGGCAGTGAATTGGCATCAAACAAGAAAGTGGACATGATTTCATTCACTGGAGACACCAAGACAGGCAAGAAGATAATGCAACTTGCCTCGTCCAATGTTAAAAGGATCAGCCTAGAGCTCGGTGGCAAAGCTCCGTTCATTATAATGGATGATGCGGACATCGAAGCAGCCGCGGAAGGCGCCGTAGTAGGAGGGTTCTTCAACAACGGACAGGATTGCACGGCTGCTACCCGTATTTATGTGCACAAGAACGTGTACAATTCTTTTCTCAAGAAATTCGTCCTAAAGACGAAAAAAATAAAAATTGGCGATCAGCTAAATAGTGGCACTGATATGGGACCTCTTGTTTCCGCCAAGCAGAGAGATAGAATAGAGGCGTATGTCGAGTCAGGTCTCAATCAGGGGGCAAAGCTTGTCCTAGGCGGAAAACGCGTCAAAGGCAGGGGATACTTTTTCCAGCCGACAATATTCACAAACGTAACACAAGGTATGAAAATATGTCAGGAGGAAATATTCGGCCCTGTTGTATGTGTCCTCAGGTTCTCGAGTGAGAAAGAAGTGATCGAAAAGGCGAACGGGGTCGACTACGGGCTCGCTGCGTCTGTCTGGACGAGCAACATAAAGGCGGCTTTCAGGATCGCCAACAGGCTTCAATTCGGGACTGTCTGGATAAATGAGCACGGCATTCTTTTGAGCGAAATGCCCCATGGCGGATATAAGGAGAGCGGTTTCGGCAAGGATTCGTCAATATATTCCTTTGAGGAGTATACAAACATTAAACATGTGTATGTTGATCTTACAGAAAAGCCGCGCAAACCCTGGTACTATACAGTCTACGGCAAAAGGAAGTAGAGATTGTAATTATAGCATGTGACAGCTCTGTTGAAATGCTCAAAGAAAAGCAGCGACGTAGACCTATACGTCTATTGACGTATAGGTCAGCTAGGAGTATTGTGGGAACACAATACTCCTCACGTCGCTGCTTTTCACTAGGTTTTCAACAGAGCCCATGTGACATAAATAATCAGACATATTATGATGTCTTCTGCTGTATTTCATCTTGTATAGATATTTGCGCAGCTTAATGTGGCACAAGCCGTGCAAACGACTATGGTTCTAAGAATATCTGTACATCACATAATGCTTTGCAATACTATTGAGTTTTCTTTTGACTAGTACGTAATCCGCTATATCCATTATCTCGTTTGTTGTAATATTTTTATTTTTGTATTTTTTGCCAAGTGCATTAAGTATTTCCCTTGCAACAAGTTCAAGTTTCCTGTCATCCCTAACGTGCGAATTCTTAAAAGTCTTTTGTACCGATTTGAAGAGTTTTTCAGGCGAGAATTTTTCTCTTTGTCCGTTGCGCTTTATGACATTACGTATTTTTGTCGGTTTAGCATGCAGCCATACAAGCGAGTAATAGTCGCAAATCTCATGATGGTTGTTTCTTTTTAATGCTGAGCACATGGCTTTTCTTATGTCTTCCGACGTTACTGTTTTTCTTTTTAGGCTCCTTATCACTTCGTCTGTTATTTCGTTTTCAAGATGTGAATTGTGTATATTGGCATGTCGCATCGAGTTATGCAAAGACTGAAGCAGTTTGTGCCTGCTAAATTTTTCTACTGTTCCGTTGCGTTTTTTTATCTTAATCATTTTACCACCTTTTTCTTTCCATCCTTTTTAGCACGTACATGGCCGCTATCACTACAATGCTGCCAGATATCAAATAAGCAAGAAGCCAGTCAAAAACTGTCGTGATGATCCACACGCTTATGCCAAGCAGCATCAGGCCAACAGCAAGGCGCATCCTGCCCTTGTGCTCGCGTCTCCATAACTCCATTTTCTTGTACCCTATTCCCCTGTATGCGAGATAAATTATGACTATGAGAGGCAGCACAAAAATAAGATTGTAGAGCAAAAGAAGCAGCAGTGCATTGTAGAATTCAATGCCGGATTGTGACATTAATGTCAATATTGCCAGATAAGGCGCGCCTGTGCACGGGAGTTCTATAAGCGTTACAATTGCCCCAAAGGCTACGGCACTGAGTATGCCTGTATGAGCATTTTTCGCTGCGCCTTCTATAGTATTTATGAACTGCTTTGGTATAGCCATGCTAAAGCCGCGACCATACCAGAAATAGTCCTTTATCTCGAGAAATGCTGCGATGAAAACAAGGATGCCAACAACTACATAGAAGAGCTGACTTATGGATTGCACCTCTCTTACTGCATTGAATATCGAAAGCAAAGTGAGGCCGCCAAGCAGGTAGGTCAAATAAACGCCTATTGAGTAGGCGGTGCCCTTCACCAGTATCGTGCGCTTTTTATTGGATTTGAGTAGCACTGTTATAAGGAGCAGTAACACGCCAATCACGCATGGATTTATGGAGTCGATGAGGGCAAATCCGACTATTATTGGAAGTGTCAGTTCTGGGGTCAGTTCCGCGGTTGCGGTCTGCGGTCTTTTCTCTATTGACGGAGCAGGGTTTTCATCAAAAATTATATGTATCTTGTCGCCGTCTTTCCATATATAGTCACGGAAATTGCCGTCAGGTTTTCCATTAACGAACATCTTCACACTGCCAGGCTTCCCATTGCACAAGCCGCCGTTTTGCCTGTCCATAATATGCGTTTCATCGAACCGCGTCTCCATCTGGTCAAAGAAGGCGCCTACCGTGAGCCGTCTCGCATCTTGTATTTCTTTTGTTTGTGGATCTATGAGCAATCTTTCATGAAAATGAATCAGATTCTTCTCCTCGTGGGTATGAGGCTCGTCAAGCCTGCCTTTTTCTATAGGGAACCTGTGCTCTTCGCCGCATACCACGACATCGGCCTGTGCGTGTATGTGAGCACTCCAATAGCAATCCGTGCCAACGCAACCAATAACGCCTCTCTGGGCTGCGCCAGTTGCATACAGCACGTAGACCGAATATCCAAGACCAAATGCAGCAAATATTATCAGACCTGCAATTATTGACCTCTTGTATTTTTTTGATACAAAGCCTTCAAGCGTCGCAAGAGACAGCAAAAATGCCATGGCAATGATAAGGTACTGTTCAGTATCAGAACCGGCAACATCAATATCAAATGTTTTCCTAATTTCCTGTCCGTCGTTCACAAATTCGACATGAATCTCATGAGGTCCGCTATTTTCAAATTCATATTTGATGAAATAATATCCAGGTTCCCGTTCAGTTGCCCTTATCCTATTACTCAAGCCAGTTTCATGCTTGTCTATTACAAAGTAAACCGTAAAATCATTTACGGGTATGCCATTTTTTGTTATTTCAGCCTGGATAGCTATTTCGTTTTTCTGGAACACCTCCTGTGGGCTAAGGTGTATATCAAAATTGTCCCGTAGCTCGTCGACATGCGCATACGCGACGGAAATGACAACCATGAATGCAAGAAATAAAATTATTTTCACAAATCCACCTGTATTTCATTATTTTGGCTTGTTTATATTCGTTACTAAGCTCGAATTACTTTTACATTACATTTATTAGATCCCTTTGTAGATAGTTATTATGAAGTGGCAGGAAATCGATACTCAAAAAGTAATGAGGACACTTGGCAGCAGCAGAAAAGGGCTTAGCGACGAAGAGGCAGTTTCACGGCTCAAAAAGTATGGTGCAAATGAAATCAAGGGGGGAAAAAAGATAAAGCCAGTTGATATTTTCTTTAGACAGTTCAAAAATTTTCTTGTTATAATACTTATAATTGCCTCTATTTTCTCCGTATTTATAGGGGAGGTTGTTGACTCTGCTGTAATTCTATTAATCGTTGTGTTGAATGCAGTTTTTGGCTTTTTCCAGGAGTTCAAAGCAGAAAAATCGATGGAGGCCTTGAAAAATCTAGCGCCGCAAAAAAGCACTGTCGTAAGAGACGGCAAAAAAATGGAAATAAACAGCAAGACTCTGGTTCCAGGGGACATTGTAATACTTGAGCAGGGTGATAAAGTCCCGACGGATATCCGTCTTCTGGAAGTTTCGGAGCTTAAGATTGATGAATCAGCCATGACAGGGGAATCAGTTCCAGTTAAGAAAACGGTTGCTTCGTGCAAAACAGCAACACTTGCTGATATGAAATGTATTGCCTTTATGGGCACCGTGGTTGCTTACGGGCGTGCAACTGGTGTTGTTGTCGAAACTGGAATGAGTACTGAAGTCGGAAAAATAGCACATACCGTTCACACAGCGCCTGTAGAAAGCACACCACTGCAGAAAGCGCTTGAGAAATTTGGAAAAAATCTTGGAACAATAATACTTATTATATGCACTTTCGTTGTGCTTACAGGGTTCCTGCGCGGTTCTGAGCCTGCTTTTATTATAATTATGGGGGTTGCATTGGCCGTTGCGGCTATACCGGAAGGGCTTCCTGCCGTCATCACTATAACACTCGCTATTGGAATGCAGAGAATGGCCAAAAAAAATGCTATAATACGGAAATTACAGGCAGTTGAGACGCTAGGGAGTGTAAATGTAATATGTTCAGACAAGACAGGAACTCTTACAAAGAATGAGATGACAATTAGAAAAATTTGGACGAATTATAAAATTATAGATGTAATGGGACAGGGTTATGAGCCATCAGGGGATTTTCTTTATAATGGCAAAAAAATTGGGCAAGATTCGAATCTTGCCACATTGATGAGAGTCGGTGCACTTTGCACAAATGCCCAGTTGAAACAAGATGAAAAATGGAGTGTAGCCGGGGACCCAACGGAGGGTGCAATAATAGTCACTGCGCATAAACTTGGCATGGAAAAAGAACTACTTGAACAGGAAAACCCAAGGAAAAAAGAGATTCCATTTAGTTCGGAAAGAAAAATGATGAGTACAATAAATGCTCATGGGAGAGGCCTAATTATGTGCACTAAAGGTGCACCTGAGATTGTCCTGCCAAAGTGCACAAAAATTATGTGCAATGGAGTACCGGTGAAATTAACAGAGCATGAAAGAAAACTCATTCTGAATATAAACAAAGATCTTGCTGATCATGCTTTGCGGGTGCTTGCCATAGCATATAAGGAAACGACATTAAAAGATAAAGAAGACGATTTAATATTTCTTGGGCTTGTTGGAATAATAGATCCCCCTCGCAGTGAGGTCAAAGAAGCCATAAAAACTTGCTCGGAGGCTGGCATAAGAGTTGTCATGATTACAGGGGATAACAGGGATACCGCAGTAGCGATAGCTGACCAGCTTGGCATAAAAGGGAACGTTCTAACAGGTGAGGAAATTGAAAAACTGCGCGATAAGCTTGTTGATGTAGTAGAAGACATCGCCATATACGCCCGTGTCAACCCCGAACATAAGGCAATAATAGTTGAGGCATTGCGCGAGAAGAATCACATAATAGCAATGACAGGCGATGGTATAAACGATGCCCCCGCGCTCAAAAAAGCGAATATAGGAGTGGCGATGAACATCAAGGGCACTGACGTGGCCAAAGAAGCCAGTGACATGGTGATTATGGATGATAATTTCAGTAGTATAGTCGCCGCCATAAAAGAAGGAAGAACAGTTTATGATAACATTAAAAAATTTATTCTCTACTTGCTTTCGTCGAACATTTCAGAAGTAATGATAGTTTTTTCAGCCATATTGATAGGACTCACCGGCGATGCTGGACAGCTTCTACTTCCTTTAACCGCGGTGCAGTTGCTTTGGATAAATCTTATTACAGATGGCTTTCCTGCACTTGCTTTAGGCATGGATCCCGCACTGGACGGCACAATGAAACGCAAACCAAGGGATCCAAGAGAAAAGATATTGTCAGGTCGTATGCTTAGAGAAATGTTTGTTGTGGGAACTGTTATGACTATTATTGTCATATCGCTTTTTGTTTATTATATTCAAGATCCTATTAGATCAGCAACTATCTCATTTACCACACTCGTATTATTGGAAATGATAAATGCAATGAGAATAAGGATAACGAGAGGCCAAAAATTCTTTTCCAATAAAAAACTTTTATTGGCAATAGGAATTTCGGTGTTGCTTCAGCTTGCAGTTGTTTACATAACACCTTTGCAGAGTGCGTTCAATACTTTATCTCTTAATGTAATGGATTGGGGAATGATTGTACTTGGCCTAATAGGGTTTATGATATTCTCCTGGATATTTGTTAGAATCAATAAACCTTATTACCAGTACCAAAATCCTTAAATACGTTCAAGCCCCAGAAAGGAACCTATAGTTCAAAGTAAATTTATGAGGTGATATTGATGAAAAAAACAAAAATGAAAACAAAGAAACGCGTCCACGTATACAAAGAGGGCTTATGCAAATATTGCTAAGTAGTCAAGGAAAATTGAACCTAACTTGATCATAGCTCCTACATCCATTCGTCCTCCCATTCATCGAATTCTTCCTCCGTAACATTGTTTTCTTTTCTGTCGGCTTGTTTTGGTTCTGGCTTCCTGGTGATTAGTCCTATGGCAACTCCAGTTACCAGACCAGCTATGTGGGCGGCATTGGCAACGTTTGTAGGGTAGAAGAGGCCGGCAAAATCCAGCAGCAGATAGAAGCCAGCTGCAGCCACCATCGGCATCGGAACGCCGTAAGTCCAGACAGTCATTCTGGGTTTTATTGCGGCCAGCGCGCCGATGACGCCGTATATCGCTCCGGATGCGCCTAGAGATGATGAATAAAAGAAAGACGCCGCTATGCTCGCGGCCAGTCCAGAAACAAAGAATACAGCGAGGAATCTTTTGGAGCCGATAAACTTCTCCAGCAGCAGGCCGAACAGGAATAATGCAAACATATTGAAGGCAAGATGCGACAGCGAGCCATGGAGGAATATTGACGTCACGAGTGTCCACGGTCTCATGCTTACAGCAGACGAGTCAAGGATGAATGCTTCTGTAAAGCTCGGCGCTGTGGATTGTATGATAAAAAAGACTACGCAGACGATAATAATCGCAAGAGAATAATATCTAATTTTGGCGTCCATGATAGATTTCTATCAAAAAACTTTATATGACAACTTTATCCATAATTAAGTATGTCAAAGCTGAAGAGGGAACTGACATTATTTGACCTGGTTTTTTACGGCGTCGGTATAATCCTCGGCGCAGGTATCTACGTCCTGATAGGTCACGCAACAGCAGAAGCCGGCAACAGCGTGTGGATATCTTTTGTCATTGCAGCGGTTATAGCATCATTTACCGGGTTAAGCTATGCCGAGCTGTCCTCAATGTATCCAAGGGACGCTGCGGAATATACATTTGTAAAGATTGCATTCAAGGATACTACCACAGGATTTGTTATAGGCTGGCTCACGTTCTTCATGACAATAGTGGCGGCCTCTGTCGTTTCGCTGGGCTTTGGCCAATATTTACACAGCCTGACAGGAATAAACGGGGCCATTGGAGCGGCGGCCCTTATAGCGGTCTTTGCGGTAACAAACTACATGGGCATAAAGGCTTCGTCGCGCCTGAATATAATCCTCACGTCCGTTACGGTGTTTGGATTGCTGGTGATAATCGCGATAGGACTGCCATCTCTTGGTTCTGTTGATTACTTCAGCACACCAAACGGTTTTGTGGGCATATTCGGGGCGGCGGCTATCATCTTCTTCGCGTATCTCGGCTTCGATGAAATAGTTAATGTTTCTGAGGAAGCCAAGCAGGCAAAGAAAAATGTACCGAAGGCCATAATTATTTCAGTAATTATAACAACCGCAATCTACATACTCGTATCACTGTCTGCAATAAGTGTTGTGCCCTGGCAGGAACTTGGCGCGTCCAGTACGCCCCTGGCACTGGTGGCCTCCAGTAGCATAGGGCCTTTAGCCGGCGTAGTGCTGTCAGTTATTGCGCTGTTCGCCACGGCAAGCACCGTGCTTATTTTGATGATAGCGGCTTCCAGAATGGTTTTCGGCATGGCCGAGTACAGTGTTATGCCAAAAGCCTTGCTCAAGCTTAGCAAACACAGCACGCCACACGTGTCCATAATGCTGATAACGGCAATCTCACTGGTATTCGTATTTTTTACTGAAATAAATAGCATTGTGCTCCTGGTGGATTTCTCGGCATTTTTTGTTTTTGCCGTGATAAATCTTTCTGCCATGATCTTGAGGTTCACCCGTCCAAAAGAAAAGAGGGTATTCAAGGTGCCAGTAAATATAGGGCCGCTGCCCGTGCTGCCTACACTCGGCTTCCTCACATCAAGCTACATGCTGCTGCAGTTTGACCTAAGCCTGATATGGTACGGCATAATGGTAATGATTGCGGGATACATGTTCCACAAATTCTATGAAGGAAACACGATTAATAAGAAAAGTTAAGGTCGAAGGTTACCCTTCTATTGTCACCTGTCTGAAATATTATTACAGGCGTGACATTTCCAAATTTATAACCAACGCCTCCGCCATGGTACATGTTCCCATTTGTCTTGTCTATATTCTGGGTAAGCACAAGACCTTGCTTATTCCTAGTTCCTATCATGAGTGCATTGTAAAAATAAAGATTTTTCAGGGCATCTTTTTTTATATCATAAGAAAAGTGAAGTCTTGCAACAGCGCTTATTTTCCTTTTTGGCTCTAGGAAGAATGGCGACTGAAAGACATGGTTTGCATCGGAATCTGAAACCGAATGTTGCGTAAGTATATATTGATTTGACAACAACAGAGCTCTAGCATAATACGGTATTGAAGCGTTACCAAAGGTAAGTATATTGATAGATGATATATCATGGTTGTTTGGGTCGTACGAAAGCACGAACCTGTGCTCGGGTAATCCCAGAAACCCTGTAAAAGCAGGTTTTCCTTTTTCTGGATGATCTACAACAAGCGCCGCCAATTTCTCTTTATCCAAAAACATGTAACCTATTCTATAACTGTTTGTATCCTCTTCGCTTCTGTTAGAATACAGGAAGAATGCGTTATGATCCTTGGAAAAATTGAGCTTCGTTCCTATACCGAAATCTGTATGCCTTTTGTCTCTGTCTACAGAAGATACATCACCAAGCAAAGAAATACCAATACCCTGATAAGATCCGATCAGCGCATCCCAGTCCACACCGCCAGATACTTTTTCCTTACCGTCCGTACTCTTAGAATATACAAGCGTGCCTCTGAGAAGATCTTTACCCCTTACATATTTTAACCCTAAGTCAAAATTGTTTTGATTATTGCTGTCGTAATTTTGTCCGCCAACAAGCCATAGTTCACTTTCCGGAAAATTGAAAAACGTCAACGAAACGGTAGATGTGTCAATGTCACGATCATATCGTGTAGTGTTCAGTCCAAGACCGCTCACCTTTACTTCACTAGAACTTGCGGATGCGGTCTGCGAGGTTTGTGGTTTTTGAGGCTCTTGTGCATGCAGCACGACTGGTACGCTATTTAATAAAAGTGCAAGCATGGCATTTGCTATGTATCGTTTAAACATATAAATCAGATGTTACTTCTAAGTAGCTTATTTAAAGAAATCGCGTGTGTTACCTTTTCCTGTAGGCTATCTTCATTATTATCGGTGCTAATATCGTTGTGATTACGACTGCAAAAATTATTGATGTGTATATCTGGGTTGTGATCACGCCGAGTATAATAATTATCTGTAAAAACACAATGTTTTCATCGGCCCGCGGCATCATGGATATGCCAATGAGCTTCATTTCATCCCATTTGTGGCCAAAAAACCACGATATCATGCCGCAACCGATGAACTTGCCCAGCATGGCTGCAGCCACGATGGCTATGATAAGAGGTGCATTGAGGTTCGTGAAAATGAGCAGTGTGCCGATGGACGCGTAGAAGAGCGGGAGCAGGAAACCGCGTGACATTACATCAACCTTTTCAGATATTATGGGGCCTGCAAACTTGCTGTTTGCCATGGCCATTCCGGCAAGAAATGCGCCGGTAGCAACGCTAAGGCCGATATTATGCGTCACATACGCGAGCGCGAATGTTATTGAAATGGGTATCGTAAACAGTATGTGCTCGTCCCTGAATATGTTCATTCTGTCCAGAAACCTGTTTATCGCCTTAGAGCCGAAGGTCAGGACGAAAATGTAGAAGCCTATGCTGACCAGGAATATGAAAAACATGCTTGAGAGGGCTATGTTCTGGCTCACATACATGTTGAAGAACGACAGCGCCAGTATGCCAACTATGTCATCGGCTATCGTTATCGCTATGATGAATTTTCCTGTTCTTGAGTTGAACTCCCCTGTCCTCATCAGCAGCAGGAAAAGAGCTCCGTTGCTTGTGGAGATCGTTGCTGTTCCTATCGCCATCGCAACAAGCTGGTCGTTGAAGAATGCAATGCCCACTATGTAGCCAAGGATGAAAGACAGCAGACCGCCTGCCGCAGCGATGAAGCTTGCCCTGTAAGCGTGTTTCTTGATGTCCTCTATTTTTACCTCCATGCCGGCTATGAACAGGAGTATTATCACACCGAACGTAAGAAAGCCTGTCAGGAAGTCACCAATGATTACCCAGCCCAGCACAGGACCCAGTAAAACCCCGGCCGCTATTTCGCCAACAAGCGATGCGATGCCCACTCTCTCTACTAACTCGCCAAATACCTTGGCAACAATCAGCATGATGCCCATCGCAAGCAGGATTTCAGTTGCCATGCTTGGAATATTGGCACCAGATAAGATAAAGATTTTACAGTACTGAACTGTTTTTAAGAAGTTTTAGTTTGTAGGGTAGAACAGAATACTATGAAAAATAAAAATCCAATAACAGTCAAAGTTGGAAAGCGGTATTATTCAATAAACGAATACAGACATGGCATGCTGTTTCAACATCCGGAACTTCCAGGTTCTTGGCACGTGCTTGAGAGCGCAGGACACTATGTATTATGTAATGACAGAGGAAGGCACCTTACTTTTATAGAATTTTACCCAGATCAAAGGGACAGCATTGCTCTTTATAAGGGAAATGAATGGGAAAGACGACCACGTGATGACAATTCTTACACTCTTACACGGCCAAAAAAGTACCACGGAATGAAAACGGCTACAGGGTTCAGTCAGGCCCTCAGAAATTCTATGTTAAAGAAACAGTAATAAATTGGTACAACTTTCAAAACTTTTTAAAACTTTAAATATATGACTATGCATACTTACCGATATGTCTGTAGAGCGACATATACTACCGCACAGGGAACTGCCGCCTTCTCCTGAGGAAATATTCGGTGAAAGGAAGTTCAGCGAGATAGAGCTTGGTATGCTCCAGATGCAGGTTCTATGGGTTTTGAGCAAAAAATCAACCCACGGGTACGGCTTGATGAAAATCCTTAACGAGATAAAGAAAACTAAAATTGCACAGGGAACGCTTTACCCGACATTGCAGGCGCTTGAAGAGCGTGAGTTGATAAAAAAGCACGAAGACGACAGAAAATTCGTCTACAGTATAACGGCCAAGGGCAGAAAAGTCATGAACGAGAGCTGTCTTGATTTTTCGCGCACGTTTTTTGGCATATTCCAGAATTATGTTTGCGAAAAATGCGTAGGTCATACGGAGCATGCGCACGATAATGAGCTCGTGAAAATGGGTGATAGGAAATGACAGTTTACAGGTTAACCATACGAAGGGATTATTTATACGAAGGAGTAGGAACGATAGTTGGAGCTGGCTATGGTTCATTTACTAACAAAGATAACGTATTCCTTGTGCAAAAA
>CAYJUT010000004.1:13754-22082 GCA_964373415.1 uncultured archaeon
AAAAAATAGAGTTAACCGTACCAAAAAGAGGTCACAGCTTATGAACACTCTTGAAATAAAAGACCTTCATGTCTCTATAGGTGACAAGGAAATAATCAAAGGCATTACTCTTACAATAAGACAAGGCGAGATACACGCGCTTATGGGCCCCAACGGCTCGGGCAAGTCGACGCTGAGCTACGCCATAATGGGCCACCCGCGCTATGCAATAACAAAAGGCCAGATACTTTTCAACGGGCAGGACATGACAGAAATGAAGGCCGATGAGCGTGCAAGACTTGGACTGTTTCTTTGCTTCCAGTATCCTATGGAAGTGCAGGGAGTGCAGATGGCTAACTTTCTTAGACTTGCAAAGAACTCACAAGGTGAGAACATCGCTGTGAGCGAATTCAGAAAGCAGCTTAAGGAAAGCATGTCGCTGCTAAAGGTGGACGATTCTTTCTCAAGCAGATATGTCAATGACGGATTTTCCGGCGGCGAGAAGAAGCGCGGTGAAATACTCCAGATGTCTGTATTAAAGCCAAAGATGGCAATATTGGACGAGGCCGATTCAGGACTGGATATAGACGCGTTGAAGATTGTTGCGGAAGGCGTCAACAGATCAATGGAAACATCCCCGCTTGGCATCCTTATAATTACACACTACCAGCGAATATTGAATTTTATCAGGCCCGACTTCGTTCACATAGTTGTGAATGGCAAGGTAATGAGATCAGGCGGCGGCGAACTTGTTGACCGTTTAGAGGAAGAAGGATACGGCTGGGCACATGAAGAACGCGAGCAGGACGAAATAGCATAGGTGATAAAAATGGCAGACCAAACACTCCAGGACATACGTTCTAATTATGATGAACAGTTTGGATTCAACGTGGACACGCCTACGATCAGGCAGACAAAGAGAGGTCTGTCGCATGAAATAGTAAAGGAAATCTCAGCAATAAAGAGCGAACCTGAATGGATGACGCAGTTTCGTCTCAAGGCATTGGACATATTTCTGAAAAAGAAAATGCCCACATGGGGCCCGGATCTAAGCGCAATAAATTTTGACAATATAATATATTATCTAAGCGCTTCGAAAAATAAAGCCGAGAGTTGGGACGATGTGCCGCAGGAGATTAAAAATACATTTGACCGCCTTGGAATTCCAGAAGCTGAAAAGAAATTCCTTGCTGGCGTTGAGGCACAGTTTGATTCCGAAGTAGTCTACAGCAAGGTTCGCGAAGACCTGGAAAAACTGGGTGTGATATTCTGTTCGACCGATCAGGCACTTAAAGAGCATCCAGAATTATTCAGAAAGTATTTTGCTACAGTAATTCCATCGGAAGACAACAAATTCTCCGCATTGAATAGCGCATTCTGGTCCGGAGGCAGCTTCGTTTACGTTCCGAAGGGCGTTGAAGTTCCAATACCACTTCAGGCATATTTTCGCATCAACTCGAAAGATCTCGGCCAATTCGAGCGCACGCTAATAATTGCAGATGAAGGAAGCAAGGTGCACTATATCGAGGGATGTTTTACAAAAGGAGCGCCAATTAAAACTGCAAACGGGACCAAGAAAATTGAAGATGTAAAGGAAGGAGACATGGTACTTACGCATACAAATTCATACAAAAGGGTTTACAAAACCCAGAGAAGGAAACATTCCGGAACTCTTTGCAAAATAAGATTCAATGGCGACTCAAGACAAGAAATTAACATAACAGGTGGACATCCAGTACTTGCTGTTAAGAGGGCAAAGCAAGAATACAAAAATACAGAATGGAATCCAGTGTGGATAGAGGCAGCCAACTTAGAAAAATCTGATTACGTTTCAATACCAATAGAAAGAACTGTTATATCCAAAGATGAAAGATTTTTTTCAATAACAATGGGAAGGGGTAGGCATCAAGCAAAGAATATAGACTTCAAAATAGCTACAGATAAAGACTTCTTCAGGCTTGTCGGCTACTACATGGCTGAAGGTTCTGTGATGGGCGGACATTATCTAACGTTTACCTTCAACAAAAACGAAAGGAAATTCATAGAAGATGTAAAGATTCTTTTAGAAAAATTCTTTGGAAAAGCTCCGCTTGAGTATGATGAACACAAAAATGGAATCTCGCTTGTACTTTGCAGTACAGTAGCTGCACGACTTTTTAAGCAAGAATTTAGAAAAGGAGCGAAAAACAAGTCCTTACCAAAATGGTTCATGCTTGAAATGCCAGAAAAACAGGCAGAGTTCATAAGGGGTTATTGGCGTGGTGATGGTAGCTTCACAAATAAAAATTATTCTTTTGGACGAAAAACTGCATTGAGAATAAATACCATCTCAGAAAGCCTTGCCGAACAGACAAGAGACATATTACTTCGATTGGATATATTCGCATCAATTAACGTATGGAAAAAAGAAGCTCCAAGAAACACATCATTCGCGGTATACATTGGGGGCTCTTATTTGAAAAACTTCGCAAATATTGTAGGTAGCTCAAACAAAGTAGCCAATGGCAGCCTGTTACTCGAACAAAAGTTAGTTTCCTACTCTCAAATAACAGAAAACCATGTATTTGTTCCAATAAAATCCATAACAAAAGAAGAGGTAAAAGACCTGAAGGTTTACAATTTCAGCGTAGAAGAAGACGAATCCTATGTAAGTCATGGCATAATTGTACACAACTGCACAGCCCCGTCCTATTCAACAGACAGCCTACATGCTGCAGTCGTGGAAGTTATAGCATTAGAAGGTGCCCACGTGCGCTACACAACATTGCAGAACTGGTCAAATAATGTTTATAATCTAGTTACAAAGCGCGCATTCGCTCACAAGAACGCGATTGTAGAATGGTTAGACGCGAATATCGGCAGCAAGATAACAATGAAGTTTCCCAGCGTTTATTTGCTTGGCGAGAACGCAAAAGCGGATATGATGTCAATTGCATTCGCCGGAAAAGGCCAGCTGCAGGATACTGGTGCAAAAGCAGTTCACATGGCGCCAAACACAACGTCAAGTATAATCAGCAAGTCAATAAGCAAAGACGGAGGCCGAACTACGTACAGGGGTCTGGTTCGAGTTGATAAAGGTTGTACGAATGTAAAATCAAACGTCCGCTGTGACGCGCTTCTTATGGACGAAAAATCTGTATCAAATACCATACCATATATGGAAATTAACGAGAAGAAAGTCTCGATAGGCCATGAGGCCAGTGTCGGAAAAATAGGCGAAGAGCAACTGTTCTATTTGATGAGCCGCGGCCTGAGCGAACAGGAAGCAACGGGCCTTATAGTGCGCGGCTTCTTTGACTGCTTCACAAAACAGCTGCCGCTTGAGTATGCTGTTGAGTTTAACAGGCTAATTGAGATGGAAATGGAAGGTAGCGTCGGTTAAAGATACACCGCCTGGTTATAATTATTGCCTATTAGACATGGGTGTGAAAAATGCTTCAAGAAGATTTTTTTGCGGAGAAGAGGAAAGAGGCCCTGGAAAAGTTTACACATATGCCTATTCCTGAGGAGAGAGAAGAGGAATGGCGCTACACGGATCTGAAAAAATTCAGGCTGGATTTTCATGCAGAAGACAGCGAAATAGCCCTAGACGGTGAGGAGAACGGCATAATATTTACTGACCTCATGACTGCCGCAAGGAACCATCCTGATGTGCTGAAAAAATATTTCGGAACTTCCGTGAAAATAACAGACAAGTTCTCTGCTTTTCATTACGCGAACCTTGCGAACGGCATTCTCGTGGTCATACCTGACGGGAAAAGTGCCCGCCTGTCATCAAGGATATCAGGCGGCGGTCATACAATAATAGTTACAGGCAGAAACAGCCAGCTTGACTACCAGGAAGAGCACATAGGAAACGGCTTCATAACCGACGCCGTGGAGATTTTTGTGGGTGAGGACAGCACAATAAACTTCGCATCACTCCAGACCTGTGAAAGTGATGCCGTTGTATTTTCATTCAAGGAATTCAACATGAAGAGAGGAAGCAGGATAAACATAATTTACGGCTCATTCGGTTCCGCTTTTCACAGGCTAAAATCTAATACATCACTAGAAGGCGAAGGTGCGAGTTCAGAGGTGCTTTGCGCTTACAAATCAAGGAAAACACAGCATATAGATTTTTCAGTCAACGCTCATCACATGGTTCCGCATACACACAACAATGTTCTCGCAAAGGGCACCTTGGCTGACAGGTCAACGGCGGTGTTCAGGGGCCTGATAAAAATCGATAAGGCCGCGCAGCAAACCGATTCATATCTGGCTGATCATACGCTCCTGCTGAGCGATGGCGCACTTGCAAACAGCATACCGGCACTGCAGATAGACGCCAACGATGTAAAGGCAAGCCATGGTGCCACCATAGGCCAGATAGACGAGGAGCAGCTGTTTTACTTGATGAGCCGCGGCCTGACAAGAGAAGAAGCAGAGCACATGGTAGTCACAGGGTTCTTCGAGCCGCTCATAGACAAAATCATTGACAAAACATTCCAAAAAAGGTTTAGGAAAGCTATTGAGGCTGATTAGGTGATCTTGTGCTTGATATTAAAAAAATTCGCAAAGATTTTCCCGTACTGAAAAGAAAGGCGAACGGAAAGCCGCTTGTCTACCTGGATAACTCAGCAACAACGCAGAAGCCTGTGCAGGTCATACAAAAGATATCCGATTATTATTCTAGTTATAACGCGAATGTCCACCGCGGCATACACAAACTCAGTGAAGAGGCGTCCGAAGAATACGAAGCTGCGCGAGAAAAGACTGCAAAGTTTATCGGCGCAAAGCCGCACGAGATAGTTTTCACGAAAAATACAACCGAGTCGCTGAACATACTGGCCTACCGGGCGCTGCGGACGCTCAAAAAAGACGATGAGGTTGTTTTGACAGTTCTTGAGCATCACAGCAATATAGTGCCGTGGCAGATGTTGAAGGAAAAAGGCATCAGGATAGGGTTTGTAGACGTCAACAAAGACGGGACACTAAAGCTTGAACAATACTCAGAATTAATTACAAAGAAAACCAGGATTGTCTCAGTCGCGCACGTATCGAATGTTCTTGGAACCATAAATCCTGTAAAGGAAATAGGCAAAATGGCACACGATGCCGGAGCATTATTTGTTGTTGACGGGGCGCAAGGCGTTCCGCACATGCCTGTTGATGCAAAGCAGCTAGGCTGCGATTTTCTTGCATTCTCGAGCCACAAGATGCTTGGTCCTACTGGGATTGGCGTGCTTTACGGCACCGAAGAAGCCCTGAACAATACAGCTCCATTTCTGCGCGGCGGTGACATGATAAAGGAAGTTCACCTCGAAGATACAAAATGGAATGATATACCATGGAAATTCGAGGCCGGCACGCCAAACATAGCCGACACGATAGGATTCGGGGCGGCCATAGACTACTTGTCAAAAATCGGCATGACCAGTGTAAGAAAGCACGAAGAGGACCTCACTCAATACACTATGAAGAAATTGGACACAGAAAAAGTAAGAATATACGGACCGAAGAAAAACAGGGGCGGCGCCGTGTCATTTGCAATTGAAGGTGTCCACCCTCACGACGTTGCAACCATACTTGACCAGGAAGGTATAGCCATACGTTCTGGCCACATGTGCGCGCAGCCGCTCATGGAACGATTCAGCGTCCCTGCATTGAGCAGAGCCAGCTTCTATGTTTACAATACAAAGGAAGAAATTGACAAACTGACTGGTGGAATTGAAAAGGTCAAGAGAACTTTTAAGATCTGATTTCTGTTGATAATTATGGACATGTACGCGGAAACAATATTGGAACATTATAAGCATCCGCATAATTACGGTGAAATGAAGGAGAAAAGTATAGAGCATAAGGAATACAATCCGCTCTGTGGAGATTCCATAACGATACGCCTTGCTATAGAGAATGATAAAATAAAGGATGTCAAGTTTGTAGGCCGTGGATGTGCCATAAGTCAGGCAGCTACGTCTCTGTTGACTGACGAGATAAAAGGAAAGACACTGGATGAAATAAAGCATATCGACAGGGAAGAGGTCCTTGACCTTCTTGGTGTGGAGATAAGCCCGGCCCGCATCAAGTGCGCCTTGTTAGGGATAAAGACGTTAAAGCTTTCTATTTATGAATATCTGATAAAGAAAGGAGAGAAAATAGCAGAGAAAGAATTCAAAGTAAATGATGAGAAATAGAAAATCAAAGGTGAAAAGTAATGTGGAGTTTTGGAATGATAAGTTGAGCAGAGCTCAACTTCGAGTTAGTCGTGGGTTATAGCTCTACAAGGAAACAAACAAGATATTATTTCCTTGTGAGCTATATGTGAACCCAGTAAATCATGTCCGAAATCTTTACTGGGTTAACTATATATTACCAACGATTTGATAACCCATTGAGAACATGGCATCCAGAATGCTTTATGGGAAGCATTCTTAGATGAAATGCCCTTAATACCTGCGACTAAAGCCGCGGGTTTCTTTGGGCATTTCTTTCGAGGTCTTCCCCCATCCGCCGGCTAAAGCCAGCGGTTTTCGGAATACTTCAAAATAAATAAGGGATTGTCTTCCGCTATCCTTTAGTTCCGTGATAGTTATGAATGTTGACGAACTTGACCAGGTCATGAGAGGGCTAACAGGCAAGAAGGATACTAAAAATCACCTGCGTGTGGTCTCTCACTGGATAAAAAAGATAAAAGACTCAAAAGATTTTACAACATACGACG
Source organism: uncultured archaeon (assembly GCA_964373415.1). Taxonomy (GTDB): domain Archaea; phylum Aenigmatarchaeota; class Aenigmatarchaeia; order GW2011-AR5; family GW2011-AR5; genus GW2011-AR5. Next base: position 20,437 of record CAYJUT010000004.1, read on the forward strand.
AGTCTGAGATAAACAGTCTCCTAAAACTACAGGAGCTAGAGCTGATAGAAATAAGGGAATGTGGAAAGGATGAGCGCATCAATACCGTTCACATAACGCTCACGGAATCCGGCCAGCAACTGTATAAGGACTTCTTCAAGACGGGGTATTTTTTGAAGGCGTAGAGCATGAAATGTGAAATTTGCGGTCGTGGGCTGACAAAAGAAAACAGCACAATGATGGAAGATGTCTGTGACGAATGCGCTGGAAGACATGCAAAGTCAGTTTTCTTTTAAAAATCTTTAAAAACCGTCAAGGGTAACGTAATAGCGGTGTTCCAATGGAATTTGATGGATTTGGACCTGAAAAGATAATGGAAGTGTATCATCCGAAGACCGGCATGAGGGGCTTTCTTGTTATAGATAATACTGCGCTCGGTCCGGGCAAGGGTGGCATAAGGATGACGCCATCTGTTAATATGGACGAGGTGGCAAAGCTTGCACGGGCAATGACATGGAAGTGCGCCCTAGCAGAAATCCCTTTCGGCGGTGCTAAAGCTGGTATAATAGCAGATCCAAAGAAATTATCATCACAGGAAAAGAAGGATATCATAGTTGCATTTTCCGAAGCGCTGAAACCTGTCTGTCCAGATTACTACGTAGCTGCACCCGATATGTATTTTGCAGGGGAAGAAATACGGATATTCGTGGAAGCCAACGGCTCAATGATGGCCGCCACAGGCAAGCCGAAGGATATGGGTGGTATACCGCACGAGATTGGCTCCACAGGATTTGGAGTCTTTCACGCAACAAAAGTTGCAGCTGAACATATAGGTCTTGATTTAAAAGGCGCAACATTTGCGGTGGAAGGATTCGGCAATGTAGGTGAATTCGTTGCAAAATTCTTGACGGAACATGGCGCCAGAATGGTTGCGGCATCTGATTCGAGGGGCGTCATTTACAACCAGTACGGTATAGAATTTGAACGTCTTGGTGAAGTCAAGAAAAGACTTGGCTCGGTGACAAACTACATGGAAGGCACCGTTTTATCGAACAAGGAAATAATAAAACTGGACGTGGACATTTTGATACCTGCGGCTGTGCCGAACCTTATAATAGCCGGCGATGTGGACAATGTAAAGGCGAAACTGATTGTAGAAGGCTCCAACATACCGATGAATGCACAAACAGAGACGCTGCTTCATAAGAAAGGTGTGACAGTCGTGCCGGATTTAGTCGCGAATGCAGGCGGCGTAATAAGCAGCCACGTTGAATGCATAAACGGCACGGAAAAGGAAATGTTCAAGATGATTGAGCAGAAGATAACAAAGAACACGAAACTTGTTCTTGAACAGGCAAATGAGCATACGCCAAGGTACGTTGCGATGGGTATTGCGATGGACCGGGTTCTTAGAGAATGCAAGATATGTAAGGTTGATTTCAAGAAGAGGTGAAAAACTGATGACACAAACTGGAAAGAGATATGAATGCAGGAAATGTTCCAAATAACTTCTGATCATGGGGGAAGGCAAGGGCCCCGCACCGCCCATATGCTGTGGAAGGAACATGATGGAAGTATAGCATGTGACATAAATAATCAGACATATTATGATGTCACTGCTATATGCAGAAGACATTATCTTAGATTCATTGAAAACTGCCATCCTC
>CAYJUT010000005.1:0-16166 GCA_964373415.1 uncultured archaeon
ACTTAAATAACTCTATACTGTAACATATATGAACTGCCATAGAAATTGGTATTAAAAGACCCTGAGAAAGAAATGTTTAACGCGTCTGGACAACGTGTTAAATACAATTCAAATTGATCTGGACAATCGATTTGGAGTGGACTCTTTGTGCAAATTGGACAACTTACGTTTTGGGCTAGTTGACTAATTCTGAAGATATACTGTCCGCGGCGTTTAAAGGCAATTTCGTTTGCCTGAAATATGCTTTGCAGACTATAAAAGAGGGTGCAAAAATGAGCGATAACTTCAGTAATGTAGCAGAATTCGAATCACACAAGGCAAAAATATTCATAGTTGGCTGCGGAGGCGGCGGATGCAACACGGTAAACGCGCTTACGCGAAAGGGGGTCAAGGGCGCGGCTACAGTTGCGCTTAATACCGATGCAAGACACCTTGCCAACACCCAGGCTGAGAGGAGAATACTCATTGGAAAGGCGCTTACGAGAGGACTAGGTGCTGGGGGTTATCCGGAAATAGGCAAGAACGCAGCCCTTGAGAGCAAGAACGAGATAAGAGAAGCGCTGCAGGGTGCCGATCTTGTTTTCGTGACGTGCGGGCTTGGCGGCGGTACAGGAACCGGCGCGGCCCCAGTCGTTGCTTCTATTGCACGCGAAATGGGTGCTATCGTGATTTCTGCTGTTACTCTCCCGTTCAAACTGGAAGGCGCCAGGATACACAAGGCAGAGGGAGGCCTTGCAACATTGAGACAGACCTGCGACACAGTAATAGCTATAGAAAATGAAAGACTGCTCAAGCTTGGCGGAAACAAGCCGCTAAAGGAGGCGTTCGGCCTGGCAGACGATCTGATTGCTACGATGATTAAAGGCATAACCGAGACGATTTCGGAGCCGTCTCTTGTCAACCTTGACTATGCAGATGTAAAGGCAATAATGCGCTCAGGTGGCGTAGCTGCCATAGGCGTTGGCAGCTCTGAGTCGCCGTCACGTGCACGCGACGCAGTTACTGCTGCGCTCAACCACCCTCTTATCGACGTAGATTACCATGGCGCGAACGGCGCGATGATACAGGTGATCGGCGGCAACGACATGAAGATGGAGGAAATAAATGCAATAGGCGAAGCAGTTCAAGGAATGCTCGACCCGACGGCACAAGTCATGTGGGGGGCGCGTATACTCCCGGAGTTCAACGGCAAGATCCAGGTCATCACGATCGTGACTGGCGTAAGATCCCCGTACATACTAGGACGCCAGAATGACGATCCTGAAAAGGTGATGGGAAACGACCTTGGCATCCCGGTCATCGGTACGAAGAAACCAGGCAAGAAATAAAATACTAATGGGAAACTTTGTGGCTAGCCAAAGGGGTTGAGGCAGTTGCGAGTCCGCCCAGATTCACACCATTAATCCTGACCACACCCCAAAGATAGGCAGCTGTTATGTTCCGCCTCCGGCGATGTGTGACAGCTGCCGACTCTTTCTTTTAACCCTTTTTTCTTGAAAGAAAAAATCCTTAACGGGAAAAAGAACTATTACGAAAAAGAAAGATTAGTCAAGAAAAATGAAATTTGTATAAAAGAAAACCGTTAACTGGAAAAAGAACATACTATAAAGGAAAAAATCCTTAACAGAAAAAATATATATAGAAAAGAAATTTTAATCACAAATTACGAGTAATTCTCGCTTTCCTACGACTTCTTGGCGGAGTATACCCGGCCGCTTCATTAAATTTATTGTCGCCAAGCATGGTATAAACATGCGTTTCTCGGAGATCTGAAAATGATGGGTGCGAACTATCAAGAGAAATGCAAAATTCAATAGCCCTGAATGCCTGTATAAGTTCATGATCATTTGTTAGGACTGCCGTGGGACCGCGACGTGATAAGGCAAGGGCAGAGAAAATCAGGTCTATATCACGATCAGAAAATCCATGCCTGAGTTCATTGAAATATTTCGCTATACCCATTTTTGCATCTTCATCGGACTGCGAAAACGGAAAAACTCTGTCTCTGACAACACGTCTGACAATTCTTCTCATCATGTTCTTATACCTGAGACGTTTTCCTAAAGTGTACTGCGGTTCTGAAAACCGCCCCAACGAACCCTTGTACTCTTGTGTCATCGCGGCTGTTATATAGAAATTTTGACAGAATAGGTCTTTCATAAGAAGGGCGTATTCCATGCGCTCATCTATCGGCGGCTTCATGCTGAATTTTCCAAGAATACCTCTTAAGGCTGCCAATCTTTTGTCATTGCCAAACGGCTTGCACATATATTCAGTTGCCGATGTGTCTACAAGAACTTGATCGCTGCGATAGCTTATATACGGTAAATTAAAGTCCATTCTAAAACAATAAACTTCATGTTTATATCGCTTAAATCTCGAGTATTTGCTGAATATGTGATTCTTAGCAATTACAGTCTGTGGATTATTTTTCACTATTTTTAAGCATTCCAACCAATATTCTCAGATGAAAATAACCGAGGATACTGTGAAGCGTGTGGCGCACCTTGCTAAGATAGAGCTCAGCGCGAAAGAAGTCAAAAAATTCCAGAAAGACCTGACTGATATCCTTGCCGCTTTCAAGACACTGGACGAGGCTCCAACGGCTGAGCCTTCTTTCCAGCCCATACCAATGGAAAATGTCCAGCGCCAGGACATACCCGAGCACTGCCTGCCGCACGAGACCGCGCTCAAGAACACGAAGCACAAGGAGAAAGGCTTCTTCAAGGGCCCGAAGGCGATTTGATTATGTTTGTCGATCATTTAGTTTTCATGGTGCAGGATGTAAACAGAACCGAGGCATTTTATTCACCGATACTTGGAAAACCACTGCGTTTAACAGATGATTGTGTAGTTTATGATGTAGGCGGCACAAAATTATTTTTCGGCTTACCATATCAAAAATCAAACGACAGATACGATAGAGACGCTCATGGATTGAATCATTGGGCAATCGGACTTGAAGAGCGATGGGAGCTTGAAGAAGCAGACAAACGCCTGACTGCAGCCGGAATAAGGCACAGTCCCATCCAACCCTGTAAACAAAGCGGTCTTGATATGACTTGGTTTGACGACCCAGATGGTATGAGAGTAGAATTCTATTTACGAGGAAAGGACAAAAAATTGGTGTAACATTATGATAGTGCACATAGCTCTTTTTAGTTGGAAGAAAACGGCAAAAGAAAAAGATATCGACAGGGCATTGAAGGACGTTAAAATGCTAAAGAAAAAAGTTGAGGGAATGGCAAAAACAAAAGTAGCTTTGAATGCTTACCGTATTCATCCTTTTCACAAGAAAATAGCTGATAGAATTGAAAAGATGGAAGAAAAATCGATCGGGATAGATTTCGAGGATTGATTAAATGAAGTACGACATCTCTGTAAACGAATTCATTGAACAGTCAAAAGCGGGCAGCATTGACTACTCTGATTTCTCGCTTAGCTACTTGGAAGACCTCAAAAACGTCAACAAGCAGTTGCGACTCATGCAGTGCATCTCAAAAGACGTGCGCAAAGCTGATCCATTTCTGTTTGGGCTGCCTGTTACTGTAAAGGATAATATCTGCACGAGCGACATGCAGAGCAGCGCCGGTTCCAAAATACTTTCAGGCTACGTGCCGCCGTTTGACGCGACAACTGTAAGCAGATTGCGCGAAGCAGGCGCATTCATCGCAGGAAAAACAAACCAGGATGAATTTGGTTTCGGCACCTTTTCAACAAACAGCGCTTACGGCATTCCAAAGAACCCCCATGACACCGCACGCAGCTGCGGAGGCTCCTCGGGTGGAGCTGCTGGCGTCATCGCGGCGATGCCTTACCCGCAAATCGCTTTAGCCGAGAGCACTGGCGGCTCTATATCATGCCCTGCCGCGTTCTGCAATGTAATTGGACTGACGCCGACATACGGGCTTGTTAGCAGATACGGGCTGATTGATTATGCCAACAGCCTCGATAAGATAGGTGTGATAGCAAAAGAAGTAAGGGACATCGCTCTTGGACTTTCAGTTGTCGCAGGCCACGACCACTACGACTCCACAAGCTTGCCTGTTGAAAGGAAAAGATATTCGCTGCAACCAGAACTGAAGGGCGTGAAAATTGCTGTGCCTAAGGAGTATTTTGAAAACATAGACAGCGACATAGAAAAAAACGTATGGAATGCAGTAAAGAAAATGGAGAGCAACGGTGCAACGTATCATGAGGTCTCGCTGCCGACTACAAAGTACGCACTCGCTTCATATTATATAATTGCAACATGCGAGGCGTCTACAAATCTGGCAAAGCTGTGCGGCATGCGGTACGGGCTTCACAAGCCGCTAGAGGGAAATTTCGGCGAATACTTTACCTCAGTCAGAACGGAGGGCTTCGGTGAGGAGGCAAAGCGGCGCATAATACTCGGAACATTCGCGCGAATGTCCGGGTATAGAGAGCAGTACTATATGAAAGCGATGAGTGTGCGCACACTCATAACGCAGGACTTCAAGAAAATTTTTGCAAAGCATGATGTAATAGCTGCGCCGACGATGCCCGTGCCGGCGCCGAAATTCAACGAGATAGAGAAGCTCACGCCGCTGCAGAACTACCAGATGGACATCCTCACTGTGCCGCCAAACCTCTCAGGCATACCAATGATAAGCGTGCCGTGCGGACAATTCTCCGGCCTGCATTTGATGGCCGATCATTTGCAAGAGGAAAAGTTGCTCAACGCCGCAGCCGGCTACGAGGCGATAAGATGAAAGAAATTATTAGGCCAGTAATCTTCATCGACTTTGGAGGAGTTTATTTTGAACATGTATACCCTACTGTGCCTAGGGCATTTTCAAAAAAACTAGGAATACCAACAAAAAAAATATACGACGCAATATTTGCTAACTGGAGTTTACACGCAACAGGAAAATGGAACGAGGATAGTTATTGGAAGGATATTCGGAATCAATTAAAAATATCAGATAAGCAGATCCGGCAATTAAGAAAGGCCTGGTATAATTCTTTACCCAATGAAGGAATGCCACAGCTAATTAAAAAATTAAAAAAGAAGCACACTGTAGTTGCTCTGTCAAGCATAATAATAGGATGGGTAGAAGCCCTAGAAAAGAAATATAAAATATCACAACATTTTCACGAGAACCACTATACTTACGATCATGGCCATGACAAACCGAGCGAGAAATTCTTCCTCAGCGCGACAAAAAAAATGAATGTAAAACCGAGGGATTGTATAGTTGTTGACGACACAGAAAAATTTCTCAAATCTGTAAGAAAAACTGGTGCGAGAACAATTTTATTCAAGAATGCAAAGCAGCTTGAGACACAGTTAAGAAAAATGGGTGTAGAAGTATGAAATTCAAGGAAGGAAAAATAATTGCTGTAATTTATGTTGAGAAGAAAGGGAAGAAGCTGCCGGTCATATTCAGATACCCGAAGAAGTCGGACACGAAAGGGATCTGGAAATTTTACAACAAAGTAATCAAGGAAACTGAAAACCTGAGCCGCATTTCCCCAGTTACTTTGAAGGATGAGAGGAAATGGATCTACGATGTTATCTCAAAAATGAAGAAAGGTAACATGATACTTTTACTTGCCGAATCCCGCGGAAAAATAGTAGGTTCGACTTCTATCGAAAGGAAAAGCGAAGAACGCAAAAAACATGTCGGGGTTTTTGGTATTGCTATACTTCAGGAATTTACAGGTCTTGGAATTGGAAAAAGAATGATGAGAATTCTAGAAAAAGATATTATAGGGCTTGGAATAATCTTGATTGTTTTGGATGTTTATGGAAAAAATAAAATCGCACAAAATCTTTACAAGAAAATGGGATTCAAGGCTATAGGTACGATTCCTTACTCAGTCAAAACTAAAAACCGATTCGAATCTGACATTTACATGTACAAGGTGTTTAAAAAATGAAGTGTAAAATAAAATTTATGCACACTTCTTTTGAACAGGGGTGTTCAAAATGAAGATTGGCTTGGAGGCGCACGTACAGCTTTCCACTCAAACTAAGCTATTTTGTGGGTGTCCAAATAAAGTTGTAAAAGACCCCAATACTTTGGTTTGCCCTCAGTGTATCGGTATGCCAGGCAGCAAGCCGCGGGTCAACGCAAAGGCGCTTGAGTATGCAATCCTTATCGGTTTAGCCCTTGATTGCAAGATTTCGTCGCCCACATTCTTCTCGCGCAAATCATACTTCTACCCGGACATGGGAAAGAACTTCCAGATAACGCAGTATGAAGTGCCGATAGCACACTCGGGAAAAGTAAAACTTGGTCAGAAGTCAATAACGATAACACGTATTCAGCTCGAGGAGGACCCTGCAAGGCTGGTTCACCCGAGCGGAAGCATAGGGACGGCACGGTATGTTCTTGTCGATTACAACCGCAGTGGCGTGCCGCTTTGTGAGATTGTAACGGACCCTGATTTTGAAAGCCCGAAAGAGGCACGCGACTTCTTGCAGAAGCTGTCAAGCGTTTTGGAATACTTAGGCGTTTTCGATCCTAACATAGAAGGTTCAATGCGTGTCGATGCGAACATATCTTTGGCTGCTCAGCGTGTTGAAATAAAAAATATATCCGGCTTCAAGGATGTAGAGAAGGCGCTCAACTATGAAATAGTACGACAGAAGAACGTAATTAGAAGAGGACAGAAAGTAACTCGCGAGACAAGGGGCTGGGATGATGTCGCAGGCGTGACACGTTCGCAACGAACAAAGGAAGAGGAGGCTGACTATGGCTATATTTTCGAGGGCGATTTGCCAAAGTTCACTTTTGCACACCAGCAGATAGAAAAGATAAGGACAGAAATACCTGAACTGCCTGACCAGAAAGTCAAGCGATATATCAAGGAGCTCAAGCTGAAAGAAGAGCTGGCAGTTTCTATTGTTAGTGAACCTGATCTGGCTGAGGCATTTGAGAAAGTTATCAAGTATGTTGATGTTCAACTGGCAGCGAAATGGTTCGCTGGTGAGATAAAGAAGACGCTCAACTACAACAATCTGCGGCTTAGGGACAGCAAGCTGAGGACTGATGGTATAATCAAGTTGCTAGACCTTGTCGGGAGCAAAAAGATAACAGACCACACAGCTGAGATGACATTGCGCGACATGGTTGTCAGCAGCATAGATCCTGCTTCGCATGCAAAAGGTGCGGCAAGAATATACGATGAGTCCGCTTTGGAACAAGCAATACACGAAGTTCTCGGCACTAACGCCAAAGCAGTTCTAGATTACAAATCCGGGAAGCAAGAAAGCTTCAATTTCTTGGTTGGCCAGGTAATGAGAAAGACACAAGGCCGCGGAGATCCCGAGACGATACGTAAATTGCTTAAGAAGATGATATAAAGGCGAAAAATAATGTCAAAATACAGTGTTTACCATTCTGCACGTTTCGACAAGGAGCTTGAGAAATTTGACAAGAATTTTAGGGTCTGGTTGGGCAAAATTGAAAACCAACTTGTGGAAAATCCATATACTGGCGATCCTTTGGGTATGAAATGGTTCAGTGAAAAGAAATACAAGAATTACAGAATTTATTTTCTAGTTTACGATGATTTGATGTCTGTTTTCATGGTTGGTATAAGTAGCAAGAAAGACCAACAAAAAGTAATAAACACAATAAGATTGTTGATGGACTTTTTTAAAGAAGAAATAGAAAACTTATCAAAGAATCATTAGCTATCGCACTTTTCTTACCTTGCCTTCTTTTATGTTTCTGAAGCTTTCCATAAGTTGCTTGAGCAGACCCACGTCTATTTCTGCTTTCATTTTTAATTTCTCGTATTCTCGTCTTGGAATAGTAATTGTGTCACTTTTCATAACTATGATTATCTTAATAACATATTTAATATTATGTATTTTTGAATGGCGACCAAGAAATTGATATGACAAACTATTTTGCAGCGTTCATTTTAGCCCTGGCCAGCCTTATTTCATCATAGGAATAGACGCTGCCTAAGGCTTCCTTTATAGCGGAAAGACTTTGGATCCTTGTTTTTTTCATATACGCCTGTATTGCTTCCTGCTGCTCTTTGGTGACGAATCTTTCTATGTTTATGTCTTCTCCGGAAAGAATCAACTTTTCTATGTGGTACGCTATCGTACTGACGGCCAGTCCCCTCTTTTTCGCGACCTCTCCTAGGCTTAGGTCCTGCCTGACAAGTTCAAGCGTTTGCTTATAAGTGTCCGAACTTTTTTGTAATATCTGCTTCTTTGTTATTATCACCTCTTCTACACTGTTCTGTTTGCAATAATCGGTTATTTTTTCCAGGAACTTCATGCCATACTTTTCGAGCTTGGCGCTGCCTACGCCCCTTATTTTTGCCATGCTCCCAGTGCTCTGCGGAAAATATGCGGCCATTTCTCTCAGTGTGGAGTCGTGGAATACTATGTATGGCGGGACATTCTCTGAATCGGCTATGTTTTTCCTCAATATTCTTAGGGTTTCAAAGAGTTTTTGATCAAAAGTTTCTTCGTCTTGATCTTCCCCTTTTACTATCTCGATCTCTTTTCTTTTTTCCAGAGGTTTTGTGAGGCTTACTGAAATTTTCCCGGACAGTGTATCCAGACTTTTTTGGTTCAGTTTGAGTATCGGGTATTTGTCCCCGGCCACATCTATCAAACCAATATTTACCAGCTCCCGCACGAAAACCTGCCACTGTTTCCGGCTGTATTCGTCTCCAGCCCCGTAAGAACCCAGATTGTTATGCCCGTACGAGGATAGTCTTCTAGACTTTTCGCTTCCCGTAAGTATTGAAATTACATAATTCATGCCGAATCTCTGACTGACCTCTTTTATGCATAGCAAAATTTTTCTTGCAATTTCTGTACCGTCGAATGTTTCCCGCGGCATGAGGCAGGTGTCACATTTTCCGCACCCGCCGTCGTACGCTTCCCCGAAATAGCCCAGCAGGAATTTTCTCCTGCACTGCATGCTTTCGCAGAACTTTATCATTTCTCCAAGTTTTTTGTAGGCTATCGCTTTTTTCCGCGGATTGCGCGATTTTTCTATTAACGCTTCTATTTTTTTCCTGTCGCCGTAGCCGAAGAAAAGTATGCAGTCGCTGTCTAGCCTGTCCCTTCCGGCTCTTCCTGTCTCCTGGTAATAGCCTTCTATGTTCTTCGGAAGGTCGTAATGAATGACGTAGCGCACACTGGGCTTGTTTATTCCCATGCCGAACGCTATGGTAGCGACTATAATTTCTGCATCATCCTTTATGAAACGTTCCTGATTTTCATTCCTTTCTTCTTTTGCCAGGCCGGCATGGTATGGCAGTGCACGCAACCCGTCTTCCTGAAGCTTTCTCGCGAGTTTCTCCGTGGAATTTCTGCTCTGGCAGTATATTATCCCGGAATCTTTCGAGTGCTTTCTTACGTATTCCAGGATATGCTCGTACGCGTCCTCCTTTGGCCTTACGCCATAAAAGAGGTTCGGCCTGTTGAAGCTTGATTTGTGTATTCTTGGCGCTCGCAGCTTGAGCGCGTTGATTATGTCTTTCTCCACGTCGGGTATGGCCGTTGCGGTAAGCGCAATCATAGGCACCTTAGGAAACATGCCCCTCAATACGCTTAGCCTGCGATATTCCGGCCTGAAGTCGTGTCCCCACTCGGATATACAATGCGCTTCATCTATCGCGAATAGCGATATTCTTAACATTCCAAGAAAGTTGAGGAAATCAATTGATGCAAGCCTTTCGGGCGCGACATACAGTATTTTGTCCTTGTTTTCAAGCAGCCTAGTTTTTACATCCTCTATTTCCTTCGCCGGGAGGGAACTATTTATGAAAGATGCCCCTATGCCACTGGCACGCAGGCTGTCGACCTGGTCCTTCATCAGCGCAATAAGTGGGGACACAACAACAGTTACGCCATCCTTCATGACAGCGGGAAGTTGATAGCACAATGATTTGCCGCTGCCCGTAGGCATTAGGACAAAGACGTCCCTGTCAGCTAGTATATCGTTTATTATGTTTTCCTGCAACGGATGAAATTCTGAATATCCAAAATAATTCTTAAGGGCATCGAGTGTCCACATGATTAGAATTCAACGTAAAATCTTAAAAGCAACGCAATAATCAAACCGCTGTAGGGTTGATCAGGAACCAGACACCGTTGACGCTATGGCCTTTCGTGTCGCCTGTGGCATTGTCAAGATAGTAATAATAGAGCGGCCAGCCCTTGTATGTCGTCTGCATGACCCCACTTCCCCTGTCTAATGAGCCAAAGTTGTTCGCATTGAGATTCGAAGGAACCGACACAGTGCCCGCGTAAAATACCGGCCATATATCCGTGCACGATCCTGTACAGGTGCTGATAGAGCCTGATGAGGCTGTTCCCTGCGTGTCCCTTGTGAAGTAGTAAAGTGTCATACCGTTCGCGTCAACGAGATAGCTGCTTATTCCCTGCTTGCTGCTTGTTTTTACCGTATATGATGGAACTGTTGGCTGATTCGAAGATGTAGAGGGTTGTGTCGGCTCCTGAGAGGGCTGACCGTTCGTTGCAGATCCCTGGTCATAACCCGTGCAGCCGGCTACGAGCATAACGGCTGCCAAAGAAGCAATAAGCAATATGGACGCGTTCTTCATTGATAATATCTTGAATTCATTATTTTATAAAGATTTTGACTTTAGTTGGCGCATGGAAAGACTCATCAGTTCTCCAAGGCATAGGTATGCATTAGTATGCAGGTACTGCGGTATGTCATTCCGTTCTCAGGACGAGCTGCAAAAGCACAAGATGGCCAGACACCGTTTATGAGCCCGGAGATATTAGAATTTGAGATTCAACCAGGAGATTTAGAAGTGCCTGTTTTTTTCAAATAATTACCGCGTGCAGCGAGAGTAGAGCGCAACGATTCGTCAGCAGGTTTAAAATCCTTAAAACCTCTATATACGTGCCGCATCGATCCATAACCCGCTGGTTCTATTTGTATTTCATCGAATTCTAGTCTACCGTCGGGCCTATAATCGCACGCTCTCACTAATCCAAAATTATTATACAGATCAGATCTTATTTCAGCGCAAACTATTTCCTGCGTGCCTTTTCTGTAAAATACTACCAATTCTGTCGCTCCAAAACCAGGCAGATTACCCATATAAACTTCCCTGTTTGTTTCTATAGGTTTATCGCAACCTGCTAAAGGCATTGCTGCAAGCAGCGTTGTGCCAATTAATCGTCTTATTGTATTTGCCATACTAAACGGATAATAACAATCTTTTTAAAATAGTGAGCCCGGAGGGATTCGAACCCCCGATCCCTGCGTCCGAAGCGCAGTGCTATTGACCTAAATTAATAGTCTATCCAAGCTAAGCTACGGGCCCTGATTATAACTTGGCATATTAGGATTAAAAAGTAAACTAAAATGAATTAGACAATGCTTGATATATTAGCTGTTTACAAATCCCTGAAAAAGCAATATCCAAATGTCGACTATAGCTGGTGGCCAACTTCTGGGAGATTCAAACCGCAGCGGCTGGAGACAGTCATTGGCGCACTGCTCACGCAGAACACGAACTGGAGGAATGTCGAGAAGGCTCTGGAGAATCTAGTCAAGGCAAAAAAGTTAACTGCAAAAACCATATCTGAAACATCGTTGCCTGTTTTACAAAAATTGATCAGACCGTCCGGATTTTACAGGCAAAAGTCAAAAAGACTGAGAGACTTAACAAAGTTCATCGCCGATTTTAATGGTAATTTCTATAAAGACGTTACGCGCGAAAAACTGCTTTCGTTGCATGGCATCGGACGAGAAACAGCTGATTCGATCCTGCTTTATGCCTGTAACAGGCCTCAGTTCGTGATAGATGCGTACACAAGACGGCTTTTACTAAGGGAAAAGATTATCACAGGAAAAGAAAAATATGACGAATTGAAGGACATGTTTGAAAAGCAACTGCCCAAAAAAGTCGGGCTATACAAGGAGTTCCACGCCCTCATAGTCGAGAATGAGAAAAATTTTAAGGCACGACGAGCTTGACGAAATTGACGCATTTCAAGTTCTTATAGTAAAAAACATATATTGAAGGTTATGACTGATCCGGTAACAATGTCCCTGATAAGCGTAATAATAGTCAGCCTTGTATCTTTTGTGGGCGTGCTTACGCTTGTCCTGAAGGACGTCACGATAAGAAAGTTCCTGCTATACTTTGTCGGTTTCTCTGCCGGGGCGCTGCTTGGCGACGTGTTCATACATCTGCTTCCTGAAATTACAGAAATCGCCGGTTTTGACCTTTCAATATCATTCTACATATTGCTTGGAATAGTAGCTTCATTCATAATTGAAAAGGCTGTTCACTGGAGGCACTGTCACATACCGACTTCAAAGAAACATCCACACCCATTTGCTTACATGAATCTTTTTGGCGACGCCGTACATAATTTCATAGACGGACTTATAATTGCCGCTTCTTATCTTGTCAGCATTCCTGTTGGAATTGCTACCACAATAGCGGTCATATTCCATGAGATACCACAAGAAATAGGTGATTTCGGCGTACTGCTGCACGGCGGATTCAGCAAAAATAAGGCCCTCATGCTTAATTTCCTGACAGCGGCAGTTGCGATACTGGGCGCCTTTGTAGCACTTGCAATAAGTACGTATATTGAAAACTCAATAACGTACCTTGCATCATTTGCAACAGGCGGTTTCATTTATATAGCTGGTTCCGACCTCATACCGGAGCTGCACAAGAAGTTCAGCACGAAAAGCGCAATACTAGAGACGATAGCCATAATACTTGGCATACTTGTGATGTACGCCCTCGTGTTCTTGGAATAATCTGCTGAATTCAATTGATATTAAAATCTTTCTTCTCAAGCACTTTGTACTTGCTCCCGTAGTCTAGCCCGGCAAGGATGGCGGCCTCTCAGCCCTTTTCTGCCTTCGGCGCAAAAGCGCTGGCGGAAAATTTGGAGAACGCCGCTGACGTGGGTTCAAATCCCGCCGGGAGCATAGATTTCTTCTTCTATGAAAATTTTGGCGTTACAGGCGCCAATGAAACGGATTTTGAAAAAGCATGAAAGCTCCGTTTGGGCACTTAAGCTCTATTTCAATGCTCCCAAAATATCATAGGAGTTCAGATTTATATGAGACTTTATAATCCTTATCTTAGATTCATTGAAAACTGCCATCTTCAGATGGCAGATGAAACACAATGAATCTTGGATCCTATCGTTGACAAACCCACGACTTCGTACAAAAGACTTCTTTAGAAGTCTTTTGGCGACTCAAGTTGAGCAAAGCTCAACTTCGAGTTAGTCGTGGGTCATATTACCAACGATTTGATTCGATTGGGTGCTGCAATAAAGACAAAATCAAAAATGAAACAAACATAAATAAGTCTTGACAAATAGAAGCATGATCAATGAAGCGATAGTGCTCGTTATAAGCCTTGCCGCGCTGGCAAAATTTAGTGATTTCACGATAAAAAATGCGATTAGGTTTTCATACCTATCTGGTATAAACCAGCTCGCAATTGGCTTTATAATAATCGCCGTGGCAACTTCCTTGCCGGAGCTGACTATTGCAATAATATCTTCTATCGAAAATCAAGGCATCCTGAGTATGGGCAACGTTTTTGGAGCAAATATTGCAAATCTTGCCTTGATTTTTGGACTGCTCTCATTTTTCGGTTTCAGAATGTCCAAAAATGATAAAACAGAAACCAACAGGATTCTGCTGTTGACAATTATAATTGCTATATTCATATTAGCATTGCAGAAAATAGACCTCGCATTTGGCTTGTTCCTTCTAATAATGTTTTACATTTCATCAAGAACAATCTTCAAGAAAGGTATTATGGTACGAGAAAGGCGCAATGGCATCAAAACAATTGCTATTGTAAAATCATTGTTTTACCTGCTCTTTTCCATAGCAGCCGTTATAATCAGTGCTAATTTTGTGGTCGATTCTGTTGTGCGCCTTTCAAGTATGGTGGGCATCGCTACAGCTATATTTGGTGCAACTGTAGTGTCAATTGGAACTACCATACCTGAGATGAGCGTAGCCATTGCCGCCATAAGAAGAAAGAACATTGAGCTTGCAGTTGGCGACGGCATGGGCTCTGTAATTACAAATATAACGATTGTGCTTGGAGCAGCAACTTTGATAAATCCTATAAGTATGAATCATGTAACTACAGTTGCTCTTTTATGCATGGTTATTACAAGCATAATATTCATGTTTCTGGCATCGCGCATGAAATTTGGCAGGAAAGAAGGCATAGCTTTATTGCTGATTTATGCAGCATATCTAGGCATTGTGGTTAATTTTGCGTCATAAGTGTCATCGTGCAACCTTTATCCGCTGCGCTTTGCATGCATTTGCATGGCAAAGAAAAATTCCCAGAAAGGGCTGCTCACGAAAATAATTGTCATGGTTATAGTTGCAGGGCTCGCGGGCGTAATTGGCGCCATCTTTACTTTCCCTGCCGCGGTTATAGGTCATGTTTATCCTGGCATGGGCAGGTTGGTAATCAATTCACAATACGATAATACAATTGTCGAGTTCTAGGTTACTTTTTAATTTCCACTCTTGTAATCTTATATCATGAACCAGCGCGAAGTTTGGGAAAACATATCGGAGGACTGGAGCAGGAAGAGGCCCAATCCCTTCCCCGATGCAGTCGAGTTCCTCAAGAATAAAAAGGGCCTCATACTTGATGTGGGATGCGGCAGCGGAAGAAACTTCCTTCCAACAAACGGAAAATTTATTGGTATCGATTTCTCGAAAAGGATGCTCAGGCTTGCAAAGAACAAAGCAGGGAAAAACAGGGCTGATGCACATCTTGTCGTTTCCGATGCGCTGGAGGTTCCGTTCAATGACAATTCATTTGATGTTATTCTGGCATCAAGGGTTTTGCACTGCATAAAATGGAACAAAAGGGAAAAATTCCTTCAGGAAATAACAAGGGTCGCAAAAAACGGCACGCCTGTTTTCATATCCGTATGGGACAAGGACCAGCCGCGGTTTGCCGGAGCAGAGAAGGAATCGCTCATCGGCTGGACTGTAAGGGGCAAAACTTACCAGAGATATTATTATCTTTATTCCAAAGACGAATTAGAGGCATTGATGAAGAAATATTTCAGGAACGTGAGAGTTTTTGGCAGTCAAGAGAAGGCATTTAAAAAGTACCCGAAGAATATTATTGCCACTGGTAAGGTGAAGAAAGCTAACTAGGATTCTTTTAGTTAAGTTTTTCTTCTAAAGAAAAATTTATGCGAGGGTAGCCAAGTCTGGTCAAGCCCTTTCTTTGAAAAAAGAAGGCCCTTGATGGGAAAGAAAATATTATAAGGGAAGGGTTCCAGAAAAAGGCGCAAGATTAACTAAGGCGAAGCTTAGGACTGAGGCGTTGCTCAGAACTAACAGGTAAGAAACCTTGTCGGTTAGTCCGTTCGGCGGTTCGAAACACCCTTTCTTTTCTTGAAAGAAAAGAAGCCCTGTATGGAAAGAAAAGAACTGTAAGGAAAGGGTACGAAATTCCGCCCTCTCGCATAACTCCTTTTCTTTTAGGAAAAGAAAAGTAGCTACCAGTCAAAAGAAAAATATTATCTAAGAATGCTTCCTGTAATGCATTCTGGATGCCATATGAGGAAAAGCTTAGCTTTTCCTACATCGGTGAAACTTTGTTTCACCATATGTTCTCATTACGCTAAAGCCATGGGCTATAAGGAACATATCATGGAATATGCTGGCGGAAAAGAAAGGGGAGCTCTGTTGAAATCCTCCATATGAATGCTGCTAATGACCTGTCAATGTTGTGCACTACCACTATGAACAGCACTTCTTTGAACTGGTTGTAGAATCCTTTTGTTGTCAGTGCATCCCCATAGTTCCGTTTTGTCATTGAGTTCACGGTTTCGCATTTGCTTCTCTGGTGCAAATCGTCTTCGTTGAACAGAGTATTCCAATATTTGTGTTTTTCCTTGAATTCCCTGTACGGAATTAGCGATCCTGTGCCGCGCTTGCGCAGCTTCTTGCGTATTTCTTTCGAGTCATAGCCTTTGTCCCCGCAAAGCGAGTCGAGGAATTCTTCGAATTCCTTTTCGTACTGCTCTACGAGCGGCAAGGCTATTTGCGAATCATGCTTTCTTGAGGCAGTTATGTGGACTGCAAGTATTGTCAAATGCTTCAGGTCTACGAGGAACGTGATTTTCATGGACTGTATAGTCATTTTGCAGC